>CAZHVX010000009.1:0-23654 GCA_964536295.1 uncultured Pseudomonadota bacterium | reverse complement strand
GCCCGTAGTGGACTTTCACCACCAAGTATTTGCGCCCTGCCGGGCGCACACAAAAGAAAAGGCTGCCGTAGCAGCCTTCATTCGCCCCCATTCGAGGGCTTTAGTCATTTGTAAGTCCTTTTAAAACAATTCATTCAATTAGTCAACTCTTTCTATTATATATTATCGTCACAAATAATGGAAGAGTTTCGTGCTTTTTAAGGTAAATTTTAAGACAAGGAATAAAAAAGGGGCTAGAAATCAGGCTAAAGCCTTGGTAGCCCTTCGGTACTTTGCTTATGCAAAGTCCTCAGGACAACAAAAACAAAGGGCCAGCGAACGATTTAAAAATCATCCGCTGACCCTTGTTTTTGTAGCGGGGCTTGGATTTGAACCAAGGACCTTCAGGTTATGGGCCTGACGAGCTACCGGGCTGCTCTACCCCGCAATCGTGTTGGCGTTTATAGGTGCTTTTGACAGCTATGTCAAGGGGATATGGCACTTAATTGCCAGGTATTCGTAATGCCGAAATAAGGCTGGTTAAGCAATCTTTCCCTCGATAATAGCCTGTTCTATCCAGACTCGCATAAACATATCCAAAAATGCTTTCAAAAGTAGGTCTTTATTTGTTGAAATTCGTATAATATCTGATATCAGAGACATATAATAAACAAACGTGGAGGCAATTATGGGACTTTCTACACAAACTATTCCTGAAGGTTTAAAGGTCGAAAATCAACAACCACAAAACGATCCGATATTTAGAAAAATTCTTTCAAATGTTTCAGAGGTTGTAGACACATTTGTTAATGGCATTAAACAAAGTGCACAGGCACAACAACCGCACCGCCAGATTTATTTGGCATACAATGGTTCTGATCTTGCGCACATCGTTTCTAAAAGCACACTCGCAGCAGGGGGCCCAATTAAATTACCGGAACGTGCTGAAATTCCAACAAAATACAAATGGGATCTTGAATCTTTTTATCCCACCGATAAAGCGTGGGAAAAAGAATTCGCACGCGCAACCACGGCTGTAGACGAAATTGCCAATTTGGAAACTATAGCATCAAATGATGCGGCTGCACTTCATCTAGCCTTAGAAACAATTTTTACACTAAAAGAAACTGTTAACAAACTCCAAGTATATGCAAGATGCGCAAAGGAACAAGATACGCGCGTTGAGAAATATCAGGAAATGTTCACGAGGGCCGTTGATCTTGTCAATAAATTGGAAACATCATTGGCTTTCCTTGAACCAATGATTATGAAACTTCATAATTTAGGAAAATTACAAATGTTCTTAAGCATTAATGGAAATTTAGAGAAGGTTTACGGACATTTCATTGAAGACGTTACCCGCAGAGGGGCACATACCATGCCCAAAAAGTACGCCGATGAAGCCTCGCAATCACGTGCAGCAAGTGAGGAAGCAAAAAATAACTACAAGGCGGTGATTTCGGATTTTTCAGAAAATCCACCCAAGGCTACAATTAGTTCAGGTGAAATAAATGTAGATATGGGAGGCTATGTCTCAAACCGTGCCTCAGAAAATCGAGGCGATAGAGCTATTGTTTTTGAAACATTCTGGGGCGCGTTCCAAGATAAAAAGGAAGATTTTGCTAAAGTGTTTAACAAGCATATCCATGCGCAGGTAAAACTTGCAAGACTTAAGGGTTATGATCATCCAATTGAGATGGAATTTGATAAAGAAAATATTAATGTCGCGATGTACGATGCATTTTTAAGAAATATTCACGCCGGGCTTCCAACACTTCATAGATATTTAGAATTACGCAAAAAGATGCTTGGCGTAGATAGATACGAATACATCGATATGTATCCATCGATCGTTGCGGGTGCTGATAAAAAATATGGTATTGAAGAGGCAAAACAGTTAACAATTGATGCGTTAAAGCCACTTGGATCCGAATATGTCAGAGACTATGCAAGGGGCTTAAATGAGTGGCGATGGGGTGATTTACTGCCACATGAAGGAAAGTACCATCATGCCTATGCTAGAGAAGAGGCTCCGAATCCACATCCATTGATAATAACAAATTTCAGGGGCGATCTTGGTTCGGTATCTACAATGGCCCATGAATTCGGTCATGGGATGCAGATATATCTTTCGGCACAAAACCAGCCATTCGTTAATGCAATAACATATATGTTGACAGCTGAGGTCCCATCTACGGTTAATCAGGTCATATTAACGGACTACCTGCTCAAGGACACGGACGACAAACAAACCCAAATCGCTTTACTGGATGCTCAATTAGATTCCATTCGGACGGCTGGATTTAGACAGGCAATCTTCTCTGAATTTGAAAAGGGCGCATACGATATGGCAGCCCGGGGTGAAGAGCTGACTGCGGAGAAGTTAAATGACCTTTATGCTGGACTCCTTAAAGAATATTATGGTCATGAAAATGGAGTAACTCATATTGATGATGTTTATGGAATTGAATGGGCCTTGCTCACACACTTCTATGACTATCCATTCTATGTGCAAAACTATACGCTCTCTTTGATTATAGCGGAAGCCGTAGCCGATAAGATCCTCAATGGCACACCGGAAGAATGTGAAAAGGCACGTGTCGCCTACATGGAGTTTTTAAAGAAGGGCAGGTCTGAATATCCATTGGATCTTTTAAAGGGTATCGGCGTTGATATGACATCCGACGAACCCTACAAGGTCTTCTTCCAAAACATGAATGGAAAAATGGATAGGATAGAAAAACTTTTAGCAAAAGATTAAGATATTCATGGGCACATCAATTGGCCATAATTCGATAATTTAGGGGCAGACGTCTCTCGATTAGGGAATATCTTGCCAATTTGGAAGGTATTATATATATCTGGCAGTGGTTATGAAAAAAATCCTTACATTGCTCTGCATGTGTTTTTTGGTGGTTCTTTCCTGTGATGGAGCCGATGATATAAAAACAGAAAACCCCGAGGGAAACATAACGGAGATACTGCCTGAAAATCCCGATAATACGTTAGAAAACGAATCAGATGACAAACCCGACGACGATGTAGATGATGACACGGATGATATCATATATGAGGGTCCTCAGAATGATCCCGGGAACAGTGACGATGATCCTAAGGAAGAACCCGCCAAAATTTCATTTACAGCCTTTGGCGACTGGGGTGATCCGGAAGATAGCATCCTTGTCGCGAATGCACTTGATGCGTACTGCCAGACAAATAGCTGTGATTTTAATCTGGATCTTGGGGACAGCTTTAATTCAGGCCCGCCTTCAAGTATAAATGACCCCCGATGGACAACGGAGTACGAAGACGTATTCGGCACCCTTGATATCCCGTTTTATGTCGCGCTGGGAAATCACGATGTCGACGGCGATTTTACTGTATTGCTGGATTACACCGCAGTTGATTCAAACTGGATAATTCCAGACGAGTATTACACATTCACCAAACCGGATGAAGGACCATTCATGCAATTTTTTATTCTAAACTCCGGGGATTTTCACTACGAAAACGATGAAAGGGCATGGCTCGAGGATGAATTTGCAAAGAGTACCGCAAAGTGGAAAATCCTAGTCACACACGTTCCCGTTATCAGCAATGATATGGAACATGGTGACGATGATGGCGGCTTTAACTATCGCCTTGTTCCATCGATATGTGGCAAATTTGATTTCATTCTTTCGGGGCACGCACATATTTTTTCACATCTCTCAGGGGATGCCGAGGGGTGTACATTCAACCAGTTCATAATATCAACGGGGGGAATGGAACACTATGATATTGATTATGATGATCCACGCATCCTTTCAACAGGCGCTATCTTTGGCTTTGGCTGGTTTGAGGCAACGAAAGATTCTGTTACATTTAAAATGATTGATACCAACGGTCAAACCTTCTATCAAACCATACATGAATAGAAAAATGGATAGGATAGAGACCCTTTTGGCGGAATAAAAAGGGCCTAATTTTCACCAATTTAATCCTCCAACTGGCCAAGAGGCGTTGACTTTTGCCGATTTTGCGCCTAGGAAATCCAGCAATACCGAGGCTTTGCGCGAGGTGTGAAAATGAAGGTCTGACCCCATAAACGTTATCAATCCAACACAAAACTTTCCTTGTAATTGGGAACAACGGTATCCCAACCACGTTTTTCCCTTACCACAGATGCAAAATGGTTTGCTGTTTCGGGTTCGCCATGAACGATAAATGTTTTGGTTGGCTTATTCTTTATCGAAGATAGCCATTTTTGGAGTTCATTTTTGTCGGCATGGGCTGAGAAGCCACTAATCTTTTTGATTTTAGCCAAAACCGGATAATTTTCTCCTAATATGCGAACCTCTTTGGCACCATCTGATATCATTCTTCCCAGTGTACCCACAGCTTGATATCCGACAAATAGAATAGCGTTTTCAGACCTAGAAATATTATTTATCAGGTGGTGTTTAATTCTGCCTCCTGTACACATACCCGAACCGGCAATAATTATGGCGGTACCCCTAATATTATTGATGGCCTTTGAATTCTGGACTGATCGGGACATTGTAAGACCTGGAAACTCGCAAGGGTGCTTACCGCTTTCAATAAGGCTCTTTGCCTCCTCGTCAAAGAAATCCAGGTGCCGTCTAAACACCTCTGTTACGCTTATTGCCATTGGACTGTCAACAAACGCCAGAAGATGGGGGATTTTTTTCTCTCTTCTCAATTCTCCTAAATAATATAGCAGCTCCTGAGTTCGCTCCACCGCAAAACTTGGTATAACAATATTACCTTTCGAATTATAGACCTCATTGATTATGTTGGCTAAATCATCTTTTATGTTATCTATTTTACCATGTTCTCTATCTCCATAGGTCGACTCGACCAATACATAATTAGCTGAATCAATAGGGGCAGGGTCCTTAAGGATTGGAATATCCCACCTGCCAACATCACCTGAAAACAATATGCTTTTTTCGCCATTGGTATCCTGAACTATTACTTTAATTGAAGACGATCCTAAAATATGCCCGGCATTATAGAATATGGCTTTAACCCGATCAGATAATTGCACGGGCCTTTCATAGTCTACATTTGTAAAAAGAGGCAACGTTCTATGAACATCTGAAATTGTATACAAGGGTTCTTCTGGATACTTAGCTTTCTTTCCTTCTTTCTCGTGACGAAATTTCTTATTATTGGCATCTTCTTCCTGAATCTTTGCAGAATCCAGCAAAATTATTTGGGCAATATCGGCAGTTGCAGCAGTGCAATATATTTTTCCATTAAATCCCTCTTTGACAATTTTAGGAAGCCTTCCACAATGATCCAGATGGGCATGCGTAAGGAGAACTCCATCAATCGACTCCGGAGGTAGCGGAAATTGGTCCCAGTTACGACCTTTTAAATCCCTTTCCTGATAAAGACCACAGTCTATAAGATATTTTTTGTCGTAGCATTCCAGTAGATAACTTGAACCAGTAACATTCTTTGCAGCACCCAGGAATGTCAGTTTAATAGTCATATTTTCTCCTCTTTAGTATTGTTATGCTAGCCCATGCTATAACATAAATTGACGTTACACCCAGCAAAAAATTAAGATATTCATAGGCACACTAATTGGCAACAATTCGACAATTTGGGGATAGTGAAGCGTTGGCTCTCAGCTAAGATCTAAGCGGATATCAATCAAGATTCGGGGGATCCTTTGCACAAAAATATATTCAAAAAACAATTGACTAGATTTAACTAAAATTTCCCGTATAAACCCTGTTCTCACCAGTTCAATAAGTAAGTGCAACACTTGAACGAAAGAGGCGGAAACAGATAGACTACGTCACCCCGAATTTCCTAATGGGTGACCCTGAAAGCGCCGATTAAAATCGGCGGAGAGTAGAGAATGAAAGAGTCTTACAACAAAGGTGTAGCGAACCATGTTGGCCCCGAGTCATGCCTCGACGATCCGCGAGGACGTGGGGAAGCGTTGACAGGGGGAAGCGCAGGCGGGCTATCGAGCTCCGAAAACACATTCGAACAAAGGGGCAGTTGTCCTGGCGGAGCAGGTGGAGGGAAGGACTCCAACCAAGAGGAACTCGAAACAAGAAGCCGCAGGCCGGATACAAAGTCGGAAATCTGCGTCGAACGGATTGTTTCGGGTGCGTCAAAGAGCAGAAGCAGATAAGAGTAACTGCTTCAACAACCTATTCCATTTTATAAAGGCCGATCTATTGCGTAGGAGTTTTTATCAACTCAAACGTAACGTGGCCCCAGGAATGGATGGGAAGACTTGGAAAATGTACGAACGCGAGCTAGAGGAGCGGATACCCGAGCTTGAACACGAGCTTCATATTGGGGGCTACCGTGCAACTCCGGCAAAGCGGGTGTACATTGCCAAGGACGACGGACGGAAACGTCCGTTGGGAATACAGACAATCGAGGATAAGGTAGTACAACAGGCGTGCGTAACAATTCTCAATGAAGTGTACGAGCCGAAGTTCATCGGGTTCAGCTATGGGTTTCGACCCAACCGATCCCCGCATGATGCGCTTGATGCTTTGTATGAAGGTATACGCCGCCTGAAGATCACCTGGATACTTGATTGTGATATAGAAGGGTTCTTCGACAATCTGAATCATGAACTGCTCATGAGCTTTGTTGAGCAACATGTGACAGATAAACGGATGCTTCGCCTAATCCGCAAATGGCTTCGTGTCGGGTGGATAGAGTACGGCAAGCACTATGTCAGCGCCATTGGTACTCCACAGGGTTCTGTGATTTCGCCGTTATTAGCGAACATATTTCTCAATGTGGTCATGGACAAATGGGCAAACACATGGCGTAAGGCGCAAGCAAGAGGAGATGTTATCATGGTGCGATATGCCGATGATGCGGTATTCGGGTTCCAATATGAATTGGAAGGTAGGGCATTTCTGAATGCGTTGCGTGAGAGACTGCAAAAATATGGCTTGAGACTGCATCCGACGAAGACCCGTTTAATCGAATTTGGGAGGTTTGCGGCAAGTAATCGCCACAAACAAGGACAGGGCAAACCCGAAACTTTTGACTTCCTTGGCTTTACGCACATCAGTGGTAAGACGAGACGCGGTAAATTCTGCATCAAGCGCATTACCATAAAGAATCGATTCCGCCGGAAGCTACAGGCAGTAAAAAGAGAGCTGATTAAACGGATGCATGACCCTTTGGAGGACGTGGCAAAATGGTTGGCAAGTGTAATACGTGGTTTTGCGAATTACTACGGTGTGCCTGGCAACGCGAAAGCGCCAAGAGAATTTTACGCCCAAGTAGGCCGATTATGGTTCTGGGTAATTCGGCGGCGCAGTCAAAAAGCTAGGCAGAGATGGACTTGGGATCGCTTCTATCGGCTGCAACAGCGGTGGATACCCCGTCCCCGGATTGTACACCCATATCCAATCGTCCGCTTTGACGCCAAACACTCAAGGTAAGAGCCGTATGCGGTAGTGCCGCAAGTACGGATCTGTGCGGGGGGCACTCAGTAACGGGTGTCCCTACCGCGACCCTTAGTTTGGATCCTTCTGCTGCGAGGAATGGGTTGCTTTCTGGTTGCCCCGCTGGTTCAGCTTGACCGGATTTTCCGGTGGCCACGACTGGCCGGTTTTGGGTGACCATCCGGGTTTGTTTCGGAGGAGAGCTGAAACAATCTCTTTAGGAAAGCGCATGCTGCCTATGTACAGTGCTCCTTCTTTAGGGCTTTCGAAGGCATAGGCCTTGCCAGAGTATCCTGGGTTCCGGAACAATATAATCTCATCTAACCCATCATTATCGATATCACTTGAGATAACTGTGATATCTTTATTATATTTATCAAGCAACTTTGTTAGTTCCTTGTATTGCGCCATCCCCCTGGTGGCATCAGAAAAAGGGATGGCCTCAGCCTCTTTTAAGGCCACTTCGTCAAAGGGAAAGTCTGTTAGAATCTTATCTCTTCGGAGCATTACTGACGGATCGCCATATAGTGTATACTCAAAATTCATCTGTCTATCTGACAGTGATCCCATTGAGGTATCCCACGGGAAATAGTTCCCTAAGCCACAGATATAATGATAAACTTCTTTAGCCTGTGCTAGTGCATCGCCAATCGCCATTTGTCCTGTGATGGTGCCAGGTTCTACATTGAGCAAATAAGAAGTGAAAGAGGTCATCAGTTGGGTGTAGCCACAGTTATCTTTAAGCGGACTTTTGTCATCTATATCTTGGGCATATGATACTCTTGTTGAACCAATGGTTGCTATACTAGTTGTATTTAAAAAAGAGTGTAAAATGTTATTATTCTTTTCAGGGAGGGCGTTATAACATGCTCCTGAAAAAATTATGGGCCAATGGTTTTTAAATATTCCAAGGCCTGCTAATTTATCATCAGCAAGTTCAGAGCTATCATTGTCATTTAGCAGAAGGGACTTTATATTTTCAGGCAGACCATCATAGCCCTGTTTAATTATATATCGAGAAAAGGTTTTAGGACTGCCGTGGCCCGTCCAAAAGGCTAGACCATATGGTCCTCCCATTTGCGTCAAAACATTATCACGTGTAATGGGTTCATCAGACTGGTCGTAGTAGTTGGAGGGCGGGGAGTCAAATGAGGGCTTTCCTCCTTCGTAAAGCTTGTAGTTACTAAAAGCAGCCTCTTTTAGAACAGCGTTATCAAGTTCTTCCATCTGTTCAGCCCCATCTATTCGCGTTGAGTAAACACATTTGTTCTCAGATTCTAAGGCACTTAGAACAAGAGGATTATAATCTGCTTCTTCATAGCGTATCATGTTCCCCAGGAGGAGGGCGGAGCTTCTCCACGACTTGTCTGTCTCAGGGTTCAGACTATCATTTTCATACCTTATAATCCTCTCAATGATGCGATTTAGATAATAGTAGATTAGGCTATCAAAACTCCAAGAATTAATATTGGGTAGCATAATCCTTCCAACGGCGACATCAGTTTCAAAATTTGAATAAAAATCTTTCTCAAGCAATTCTTTAGATTCGTTTGCCCACTCCCAAGTATCACTCAGATCACTGAAATAGAAATCCGTTGGAACAAATTTCAGTTTATTGAAGTCGTTTATTTCATAGGCAGTTGCAAGTTTCTCGAAAAGTTCTTTGGACATATGTGTGGCATCAAAACTAACTACACGTGCCATTGGAATATCGATGTCGTTTGCTATGATTAAGACATATTCGATGCCCCATGGTAGATAATAATCTTTAAGAAAATTTCTTACCTGCACAGTTGTATTTATTCCGGGGAATTGCGAATAGATATCTTCAGTTATAATCTCTACATAATAACCAAGCGACTCTTTGTGCGCCTTATATTTATCTATTGGACCTTTGGCCGAGTTGTATATCGAATTCGTGGTGATTATGACGATACCTTTTGATTCCGCTAATTTTGATTCAGGGGCGAAAAGCTTATTTTTGGCGCTCTCTACTCCCATCGAACCAATTGTTGGGGGAGGGGTGATGTCTTTCTTGTGTGCCGTTTCACCGGTTTTTAAAAAATCATTTAGTATGGTTAAAAGATCATTTTTATAATATCTCTCCATCGCTTTAAAGTTATTAAAATAGTTTTGGGCTTTTTTGGCAGAGATCCAGTTTCTTGCTGCACCCAAAGTTCTTACGCCTTTAGTGGTATTTATTTTCACATCTAAACTGCTCTTGATAAGCTTATATTTATCTATATCTATCTGAATTGGATAAAAGCGAATCGTAACATAATTGTAGACACCTTTTTGACCCTCACCAAGAAATTCTATTTTTTTAGATGGATATATTTTTCCACGCAAGGGCTCTATCGAAACCTCCTCCATCGTTGTAGGATTAAATAGGAGTGGGGCAATCCTCAGTTTTTTATCTAGAGGTTTTATTTCCTGATTAATAGTTTTTATTTCGATATCTCGAAACTTTTGGCCTGGCCCGATCAGGATATGGTAGATTTTTGCCGGGACGATAGGTCTTCCTGGCGAGGCAAAATCTCTAAAACCCTCCATTTTTATTCTATTACCGATGAGCTTTAATTCGCCTGCACTCATCGTAATACTTACTGAGCCAGAGCCATTATTGCCTTCAGAATAGATGATCTTGGGATAGATTATACCGATTGCCAATATGACAATAAGTGAAAATTTCTTTGTATCCATGCAACCCCCCAGATGATGGTAAAGTTCGTTGTACTAACGGAGCAATATTCATGCCACTATCATCTATTGATACGACAGGTAATGGGTTGTTATTGTTAGACAATTAAGGCCTGTACGAAGTGAGAGCTTTCTATTTTTGAGAAAAGAGGGAGGTTCGTCATAAATTTGACGTATTCAACAGTGTTTAAAATGTTTCCTGCAATTGCAGGAAAGTGATCTCATGCGCGACAGAAAAGGGGTCACCCAGCGAAGGTGTCAACTAAAAAAAGTCAAAATGAGAATAAGGCTTGTATGCGAACAGGGCGTCCTTTGGGTAATTTGATGTTTGTCAAATATCTGGAAAAACTAACTGGGCGAGAACTTATTAAAAGAAAACCAGGACCGAAGCCAAATAAGGAAGAAAACCTGTTTTAATATACTCCACGTCATCAGCTATGAAGTAAGTCGAATAATGGGTAGATAAGTGCTTGCCTCGCCATAGCTTTAGCGGCGGCGGGTGACGTAGGCGGGCGTGCCTCGCCGAAGCTTTAGCGTAGGCGGGTCGTGTCCCCCGAATAAAAATTCAAGTCAAACCAAAAAGGCCCTCTATGAAAGAGGGCCTCTATCAACAAAAGCTAAAATGAATAATTAAAACTCATAATCCAATTTCCCTTTTGATATCTTAATCTCCTTTGGTAATAAAATAATTGGGCATACATTCCCCTTGTCTTCACAAAGTTGAGCCGTTGCATCACAACAATTTGGCTCTCCAGCTTGGCACTTTCCATTAGTAACTAGGTCAAAATCATACAGCATCACTCCATAGTCACCTGTGCCCTCAATTCCTTGAGAGCCGTACGAGTCAAGAATCGAGTCGGGTGGCACCTTTACAGATGCAGTATTAACAACGCCATTCGCATCATCAACCTGAGACTTTGGCTTGAAATCGCTTTCACAAAAATATACTCCGTCTGTATACTGGCCTCCAAATTTGTTACCCTTGAAAAGCACACTATGAGCAACAAAACAGAGCTCACATCCATTACCCGTAATATTTAGCAACTCTCTTAAGTTGGAAAAGTCTATCTCAGGGGGATGTGCTCCATACACCGTTAAAGTAATGCTCCAACGGTTCTGAAAAGCTGAGACCGATATATAAGAGGCCTCGGGATCTTTGGGATACATCAAACCAAAACCCCCAACATGCAATTTCATGCAGTTTCCTATATCCATATCCTCCTTAAGTTTTTTACAATTCTCGACCGTATAATCAGCAGATACAGATTGTGCCATCAACAAAATAGCTAGAACTATAAAAATACTATAAAACCTTGTCATGTAACCTCCTCTTTTTCAATTAGTCATTATATCAACCGGTTTATCATAAGTGTTTAATAAATTCTTTCTGAGATCTACATTTTGCAAAAAAAGCCAATTATTTTTCGAAATCTCATGTTCCTGAATCAGGAAATTCACAAGCTCCTCTGACAAGTCCCCTCTCCCCCCTGTCTCTGTCAGCAGAGTTGCCCTGCGATCCCTAAGCCCTCTTTTAACTCTTTTTTTAATCCTTTCTGAAGGATCGGAAGAATCATAAATATCGACTGGACCATCATAGACCTTATAGACGCCCTTTTTAACATCTATGTTCTTGATGACAATTAATTTCCACTCCATAGAATCAAGCTGGGAAAGAGGATCATTAGAATACCCTTCTCTTCCGGCACTAAGATCCCTCTTTGGAGTTACAGCCCCAGTCTTTGCCCTTTTTACACCTTCCCTCGCTTCAACATTCCCCGATAATGATTTCAGTGCGAAGAAGATAGAAACAACAAAAATTAACGATAATAGGGCTATACCAACTTTTCTCATCGGAACCTCCAATCTATTTAGTAATTTCGCAGACGTGCAACACTAGCACATTGAATACAGACTTGAAAGCAATTTTTTTATACATTGTGGTATCCGAAGGATTATGAAGTCCGGGAACACGACCCCTAATTCAAATACTCTAATAAAATCAGCGTAAGCCGTGACCTCTCAATAGGCGCGGTGGAAAATGCGTTTTGTTGACTCTTGTGTCATTCTGAGTCCGCCAAAGCTGCCTCGCGTTGTTCAGCAAGGCGGGGGCGGGCGAAGAATCCCGTGTATTCACTGGATCCTTTCAGCCGAAGGCTGACCCGCCTCTGGCGGGCACTAATAACTATGTTCAGGATGACAAAACGTATTTTCCACCACTCTCTCAATGGGCGCCAAGCTAATCTTTATTTTATATTGAAAAAGGTTTCGGGTACTGATAATGAATCTAATATGAAACAAAGGGCCAAAGATGCGTTGAAACAGTTTTGGGGGTATGACAGTTTCCTACCACTTCAAGGTGAGGCAATAGAATCGGTTTGTGCAGGTCAAGACTCCGTGGTTGTGCTTCCTACGGGCGGTGGTAAGTCTATCTGCTTTCAGGTCCCGGCTGTTATTATGCCTGGCCTGGCCATTGTTGTTTCACCTCTAATTTCTCTTATGAAGGATCAAATAGATGGCCTTCGTGAATGCGGGGTTCCGGCGGCGCGCCTTGACAGTTCACTGACAGCGGCCGAACGCAGGGATACGTACGATCAAATAAATAGTGGAACCTTGAAGTTATTGTATCTCTCACCAGAGAGAATAATGATGGACGACTTTGCTTCTTTCTTGAGCAGGGTAGATGTTTCATTCATCGCAATTGATGAGGCACATTGCGTGAGCATGTGGGGGCATGATTTTAGGCCAGAATACCGTCAGCTCGGTGAATTGAGAGCGATTTTTCCAGCTGTTGCGTTTCATACATACACTGCAACGGCAACAGAGCATGTCAGAAAAGATATTTCAAAACAACTTTGTTTAAACAATCCAAGGTATTTAGTTGGTTCTTTTGATCGACCGAACCTTATCTATAAAGCGGAACCAAGGGTAAATAGATTGCAACAGGTTTGCGATGCATTGGAGCGTCACAAAAATGAAACGGGTATTATCTACTGCATAAGAAGAACCGATGTGGATAAACTCTGCGAAAAATTGACAGAACGCGGCTATCGTGTTCGGCCGTATCACGCTGGCCTAACTCCAAAACAGCGAAAGCAAAACCAAGATGCATTTATCAAGGAAGAGTGTGACACAATAGTTGCAACAGTTGCCTTTGGGATGGGGATAGACAAATCAAACGTTCGGTATGTCATACATACAGGTATGCCGAAATCATTGGAACATTATCAGCAGGAAAGCGGCAGGGCCGGGCGTGACGGACTTGAGGCTGAATGTACACTTTTTTATTCCGGTGGTGATTATGGCATATGGAAAAGTTTGCTTCGTGATATGCATCCACAGGCTAAGCAGGTTGCCGTTGGTAAATTGAACGATATGTATAACTATTGTACGGGTATAACGTGCCGGCATAAATCCATTTTAAATTATTTTGGTCAGGATTTAGAAAAAAAGAGTTGTGAGGCATGTGATGTATGTTTTGGTGACATAGATTTGCATGAAGATTCATTGCCCGATGTCCAAAAAATTCTTTCATGCGTTCTGAGGCTAAAGGAGCGATTTGGCGCGGACTATACGGCCTCGGTTCTGCTTGGTTCTAAGGACGCGCGGATTTTGCAAAATAGCCACGATTCACTCAGCACCTATGGCCTCATGTCACATCATACAAAGAATATTGTTAGAGATTGGATAGAGCAGTTGGTTGCACAGGGGTATTTAGAAAAGTCGGAAGAGTACAAGGTTTTAAGTGTAACATCGAAAGGTCGGCTTGCGCTTAAGGGCGAAGAATCCCCCCGACTACTAAAACCCGTGAAAAAATCTGACAAGGCAAAAAAGGTTTCAAAGATTTCAAAAGATTCTTGGGAAGGCGTTGATGAAAATCTCTTTGACTTGCTACGCCAAACTCGCAGAAAGATTGCAGACAGGAAAGGCGTTCCAGCCTACCTTGTTTTTAGTGATGCGGCCCTTCGTGATATGGCAAGAAAGAAACCAACAACCCAAGAAGAGTTTCTGGAAGTAAGTGGAGTAGGTGCCAAAAAACTAAAACAATATGGCCAAACCTTTCTGGAAATAATCAATAGCTAGAGTGTCAAAGCTTGACGCGTAGAAAGTGTTCCCACTGGATTGCCGCGTCACGGAGTTTATCCTGAGCGCCAGCCAGAGGCTGGTCAGCCTTTGGCTGAAACGTATAATGTGAGTCGAAGGATTCCTCGCAATCAGGCCGTGTCACAATTCTTTTTTGATGTCATCCCCGCGAAGAGACTGTGTCACAATAGGGGTTTTTCACTTTTTTGTCATTCCTGCGCAGGCAGGAATCCAGTAATTTCAATAGGTTCTGGATCCCTGCCTGCGCAGGGATGACATAAAAAAAGCTTTGTGACACGGCCTGAATGACGACACCATCTAACCCCAAAAAACTCATATATACCTGCCGACTAGTTCTTCGAAATACGCTGGGACCTTGGTTTCAAAGCTAAGCTGCTTGCCGCTGGTTGGGTGGTTGAAGGATATCGACTTGGCGTGAAGCGCCAAGCGTCTATTGCCTCTCTCATTTTCTCCATATTTCTTATCGCCCACAATCGGATGTCCCCTGTCTGCTAAATGCACACGAATCTGATTTTTCCTGCCTGTTAAAAGATTGATCTCCAAGAGGCTAAAGTTCCTCGTCTCTTTCACTACCTTGTAACAAGTATGAGACAATTTTCCAATTTTGGAATCAGAGGTTGAATGCACAAACTGATCGCGATTCTCTACTAAATATGAAGTGATCGTATCCTCTTTTTTGGAAAGCTTGCCATGTACAACGGCAAGGTAGATTTTTTTGGTATTCTTCCAATTCGCCTGTAAAATCGTATGAGCCTCACGTGTCTTTGCAAAAATAAGTAGGCCGGAGGTATCCCGATCCAGGCGGTGGACGACAAAGATTTGTTTACGAGACTTGGTGGCCCCTTTGCGCACATACTCGGTAAGAGCCTGGTGAGCGGTTCTCACCTTATCCATCCTCGTTTCAACGGTTAAGAGGCCAGCTGGTTTATCAACGACCAGGATATCAAGATCCTCATAAAGGATCTCTATTCCCCTCGGTCGATATCTGCTGATTGAGCGTTTTCTGTTAGTCATAATGCGCAGAGACCTATCACTATTTATGAATCACTGCAAGTAGGGAAGATCCGTGTGATAGCCAAAACAAAATGACACACTAACTGCCACAACAAAATGTCAGTAGAGCCGATAACCTGTTTGAGCACTCATGCTCAGGACAGGAGAAAGGATGATTAAACTGACAATGGCAGAAAAGAAGAAAATAGAGGTAATACAACTGGTTATGGATGGAAAGCTGAAAGTTAATGAAGCAAGTAAAGTTTTGGGAAGAACAGTACGAACGATCTACCGTTTGTTAGTGCGTGTGAGGAAACGAGGGATAGATGGCATAATCCACGGGAACCGTGAAAATAAACACGCCAAAATATATAAGGATGGTGTGAGGGAGAAGATATTGAAACTTGTAAGGGGTAAATATCAGGATATCAATGACACTCATCTTGTGGAACTTCTAGTCAAGAACGAAGGAATAACGGTCAGCCGCCAGTGGCTGAGGCTTTTATTGAGGGCTTCAAATATAAAACCTAAACGAAAGCGCAGAAGCCCAAAATATCGATCACGAAGGGAAAGAAAAGAGGCCTTTGGTATGATGATTCAAATTGACGCATCTGACCATGATTGGCTAGAGGGACGAAGTCCAAAGATGGTATTAGTTGGTGGAATCGATGATGCCACAGGCTTTGTATGGGCCTATTTTGAAGATTCAGAAAGTACCTGGAGTTATTTGAGGTTAATGCGGCAAATTACCTTGTCTCATGGCATTCCGCTAAGCTTGTATTCGGATCGGCATACTATTTTTCATTCTCCCAAAGAGCCTACGATCATAGAACAGATTCAGAATATTCGTCCTCTAACCCAGTTTGGTAGAGCAATGAAGGAGCTGTGCGTTGAATTGATTCCAGCCTATTCTGCTCCTGCCAAAGGACGTATAGAAAAGCTTTGGAACACTCTTCAAGACAGACTTATTGTAGAGATGAGATTGCAAGATATTAAAACCAAAGACGAAGCCAATACTTTTCTGAAAGAGTTTTTGAAAGACTTTAATCAACGCTTCACTGTTTCTGCACGAAAAAAAGAAAGGGTATTTCGCAAGCGGCTCCCTCTCAGAGAGTTAGACCGTTTTCTCTGTCTCAAGGAAACCAGGGTCGTGCAGAAAAATCATACAGTCAGCTTTGAAGGTCTTGTGTTGCAAATACCTCCTTCATCAAAATGGGCTTCAATTGCCAGACAGAGGGTGAACGTTCTACAATTAGGAGATGGAAGCATTGAAATTATGTATAAAAATATGGTGGTGGCTAAATTTGGCTCAGCGGCTATTTTGAGGCTAATTAAGCGGCATCAGTTAAATAGCAGCCAATTAAAAGACGTTGCCTAATTATTGCCGCTACTGACATTTTGTTTTGGCAGTTAACTGACATATTGACTTGGCTTCAACACATTATTTGAGCCTACGCCTGTTCACAGATTATGCAGAAAACACACTTTATAGGAGTTAAACCATCAAAATTATTCCCACAGATTCAACATGGAAGGTATGTAATTTGGAAAATATGCCGAGTGGCGACCACCTGGAGGCTCATTGTCGTAGAACCAACCGTTATAATCGTAAAAGATCCAAACGCCCAGATAACGGTTTAATCCGGCAATCAAATCTGTTCGCTGCTTGATCCCAGCCAACCAGTCTGTTGGATTATCTGCATGCCTCCAACCCGTTACTATCATTTGATTTTGAAAAACAGTTGAATGGATATCCATATTTGTCGTTCCATATCTTTCTGTAACAACAAAAAGCTCAGGCAATAACACTGCAATATCCTGCATTGGTTCTATGTACTCGCTGCCATCAAGCCACAAAGCGTACCAGGGCTTCACCTCGTCAGGTAAATCACTATGGAAGTCAACAATATCCTGAGGATCGGATCCATGTGATGTCCAACCATACCAAAGCGCAATTTTCCAAGTCTGTGAAAGTTGCGACATAAACGCAATGTTTTGTTTAACCATCTCGTTTTTAGGGCTACCGATATTTAGATACTCAACACCTGGCGCTAGGTGATCATCAGGAAAAATTGCAAACATAATATTCATGTTATATTCTGATGCATAGTCATTCATCACTTCTAGGTTTTTGTAGTACTGCGCTGTGTCCCATGATGGGACAATTATAATAACGGTATTGTAGATCTGAGATATAACCTCAAAATCCGATCTAATTTTTGCGGGATAATCAACAAGGCCGGTAGAGTCTGCTAAATCTTCAAAGACATAAAAGCGTTTGGTTTTGCCCTTAGGATATTTATCCATCCATATTTCCTCTGGCAAACCTGAGGGTAAAAGATAAACAACGGAACGATGCTCCGTTGAAATACGAAGAGGTGTTGGCTCCACTAAATTATCATCGTCAGTATCAATCGATTCATCGCTGGTACTTTCAGAGCGAGCATCTTCCCCATCGTCTGGAGACTGGGGCAAACCCTCCGGCGTAGAACCACACGCCATTAGATTGAAAAATAAGAAAACTATCAAGAAGAATTGCCACATAGCCAAGCTCTATACGAAATGACATTATTTTACAAGGGGTAGCTTGATTCTGGGTAGTTATTTTAGGATAGGGGAAGGGAAAGGCCATCACTTTCAAGTACTCCAGTAGAATCATCGAATTCGCCAAAATTATGTTCAACAGTACTTAGGCTCTGCACTATCATCTGCGGGTTCCAAGACCACACTAATTTTGTTGGTAGCATCCGCGCCTATGCTTATAGCAGCAACCTCTGTAGTACCAAGGGTAACTACTGTCCCTGCACATGTCATGGTAATATTGTCTGGAATAACAGTTGTATCATCCAGTGAGCTGCCCCGGGTTTTTCTTAAGAAGTAGCCTGCCACCGTAAAATATGAGCTGTAAATGTCTGTTATCATTAAACATATTCATTCTAGTTGACTTTGAGATGGGCATATACTATTAGACGTATAAAGTAAGACTTTTAGGAGGAATTTCGTGAGAAATGGTGGTGACGACAATAATGGTATTGTGAGCATTCACAGTTTCGATTCTGGTGAATTGACCAATGCCTTGATGACAGCAATCGATGCGGACAAAAACCAGCAACTGACCATGGCCGAATTCGCCAGTTTGGATCCGGATGGTGATCGTATTTTTTCGACAGCAGATGTTTTAAATATATTAAAAGAGGATCAACTTGATAAATTTCAAAACATTACATCTAGTTCTTTGACGTTTCAAAAAACGTTAAAGAATTTACAATCCACTCCTTTTTATCAAACTATCTTCGATGATAAATTGGAAACAATCGAACATATTAATACTAAACGTGCCGTACAAGCGGGGATCTTCAGGTGGTATCGCGTGTTATCGATAGATACATATAATAGTTTAGAAACCAAGCTTGAAGAATTAAAGAAAGAAAAAAGCAAATGGATCGAGGCACGGGTAGATAAGGGCAGAAATCCTCTAGATAATTTGCATTATTCTGTTGGCCTGGAAAATCTTGAAAAGAAAATTGCAAATATCGAATTGACCCTTCAATTGAAAGAAGAAGGTCGATTGGCGTTTAAAGAATTTGTTGTCCATTTTGCAAATATGGTTGACGAATTCAATACTACTTGTTGCGTAAGCCGCAAAACACAAATGGCACTTCTTCGATTGGCCGTAGATTATTCAACAGATATGTTTGACTATTTGAAGCACTTCTTTGAGGCCTGTGAAAAACAACCACAGGATGTGGATCGAATGTCTTCACAAATCATTTTCATCAACCGCTATTTCAAATTTGCGGGATCCGGCGCACCGAAGGTCAGTCTTCAAGTTGAAAATAAACCCTATTTGCTTGATTGGACACCTCCCAGATATCCAAGCTTCTCTAAATAACATCTTTTATAGATAATTCCTTAGTCAATTCAATGAGTTAGCCTATGAACTAACCTAGCAACTTTGGGGCCTAACATCCCCGATAATAGAGGTAGTATAACAATTGGGGGAAGTTCATGGATGCGCCAGATAAACCAGCCAGAGCGAGTATTTACAGTACAGATGAAGCCATTCGCCATAGTCGTATTTATGAGCAAGATGTCGGTCTTCGCCTGGAACTTACACCGCGCGGTGGAAATACCGAACCCGAAGTTATTGCACAAAATTGGTTTAACCAACTTAAAAAAGATGGCCTGATTCCAGAAAACGCAACGTTTGATGGGCCAATTATTGTCCAAGAAAGGCATTCGCCAAAAAATACCATACTTCGCGATTATGCCGTTGATGCTTATCATGAAAAAGTTAATGGGACTGAGATAGACATGAGGAAAATGCCCGATGATACAAAGGCACCTCAAGTTGACCCTCAAGTGAAAACAACTTCGGACAAAACGTATCGCGATGCGATGATCGGCATAATCAACTCGGTTCAAGAAGATTATGACGGAGACGGTTATAAAGATGTTGCTGTTCAAGATCTTGTGCGCCGTTTTGAAGATCATGGCATAACCCAAGTTGTAAGCGATGGTTTAAAAGAATCCTATAACGAACTTAGACAAGCTGAAAGTTATGGCGATCATGAACAAGCCGTTTATCATACGAATAGACATCTGAATGAGTTTGAAAACAGTGTGGCAACAGCCTTGGTTTCACAAGAAAACGCTAAATCGTTGCGACGCCTGCCACCGGCCTTTTCGCTTTTTTGTAACGATGCAGCGAGAGTTTACAGACCGGTAAAAGTAGACGGGGAGGATATCCAGCGATTAGTGAAAGAACCTGCTGACTCCAAGCAATTGCGCGCACGGTTTGAAAAAGCGGGACTTGATCCTTACTCCATGGAAGATGCAATTGTATATTTTAAGGCCTACTCCGAAACAAATACCGACGATGAAGTGATGACAGAGTTACAAACATATTCGAATGCTACTATGTTACACGTTGAAAACAGTCCGTTGCGTGCAAGTAGGGTATCTGATGATTTGAGGGTGGACTCCAAATCCAGGCTGGATTATTTTGCCATGTATCAAAATCGCGCCGTTGTGGATTGTTATGTATTTACACAGGTTGCCAAAACAATTTTAAATAATTGCAGCAAAAATATTACGACAAAGGCAATTGCTATTAAATATTTCGATCTCGAAAATGGTCATGCAGCTTTATTAGTTAAAACAAAAGATAAATATTATATCGTCAATAATGGTAATGTTACACCTTTATCAAAAGAACCAACTCGAAGTCAACTTGTTCGACACTTTACCAGTGAAGATGTCAACCAACCGAAAAGGGTATCACAATTAACGCTTGGCCCAA
Source organism: uncultured Pseudomonadota bacterium (assembly GCA_964536295.1). Taxonomy (GTDB): domain Bacteria; phylum UBA10199; class UBA10199; order CAZHVX01; family CAZHVX01; genus CAZHVX01. Next base: position 3,137 of record CAZHVX010000009.1, on the reverse strand, counting down.
GTGTCGAATCTGCTGCAACCAAACTGAGTAAACACAATGATAATCCGGACAATGCAGTAGACAACGATGATCCGACGATTCGTGAAAACGCGACACGAGCGGGAATGGATTCAGATGCCTTGTTGACGCTTGCAAAAGCCCTTGAAAATGGCACGACTGGTGTTTCGCCAGTACTCATACAACACGCCATTAGCGGTATATTGAATCTAAAAAATCTAAATGAAGAAGAAAAAAGAACAAAAACAAAGGCGCTTCGTATATTAGCCAAAAATTTACACAAAATTCCTGATCGCGGCCACCAAGCCCAAATACTACGTGCATTGTATAAAAGTGGGATGTTATCACAGGAAAAATATCTTGCTCAGCTAAAATTGAAAACAGATGAAGCCTTGCAGATGGACAGTCCAGACGTAATTGCCGCAATGGAAATTGCGGCCTATTTTGCCGAAGAAGGTGAAAAAGGAATCGTTGAATTGGAAAATTATCTCAACCAATCCGACACAACGCCTGAAGCAAGATTATGGTTAACGGAATCTTTCAGATACATGATTATTGATGAAGATAAAGCGATCAGCGAATCGGGATTTAAAACGCTAGAACATCTATTAAGTTCGGAATCCTTCACTTTCAATGAAGGAGAAAAAGCCGAAATTAACAACATGTTTTGCAAGCAATTGGATGAATTTTCGAAGGGTGGTGCGGAAGATATTGCACGCAATTCTGATAAGATATTGCGCACCGGTCGCTTGTTGACCAAATTGGATACGCCAAGCGCACATGCCTATCTTCAAAAACATAGCGAAGTTATTAAAAAGGCATCGTCAATTGCGGAGAATTCAGGTGAGTAATCCTAAAAGGGTCCGATTTTCACTTTCTTTTTTAAGAATATACCTATATAATTTCGCAAAATTTAGGGAAGGGCGGCGTATGGGATATTTTGATGTGCTTGTAGGGTCATCGTTTAAAAAAGATGAAAATGATAACACTATATTTTTTCCATGGGGCACGCGAGCTTCGGGTTATATTATAAACGATCCCCAAAAAGACGTAGTCATAAGAAAATTCTTAAAACGTTATTACAAGTTCAGCATCGTAGGTGCGATTTTGGGTGTCATTCTTTTTACATGGGTGGGCGCTGTGGTTGTTCTGGCTATAGTCTTGTTAATCTATTCAATGAAAATTCCGGGATTAAAAAAGGGGCTTGTAAAATCTCAAACAAAATTAAAAACCAACAACAGCATGATAGATGCTTCAAAGAATTTTAGCTTCAAGATGTTACGTGTGATGTTCATCTCTTCGCTTCTTTTTGCCCTTGTTGGCATTGCGATAATTTTCGACAAAAGCAGATCGCCTATAGCAGGTCTATTTTGTGCCGCCTTTTTTGGATTTGCATCAATTGTATTTTTCAAGATGTTGAGGATAAAAAAGGCAAATAAAAATTTCAAATAAAATTATCTACTTGTGTATCACAATCCATATATGTAAACTGGATGAAAAAGAGAGGTGAAAAATGACTGATTTGAAAAATCGTATTTATGAATTAACAAAAGAACGCCAGATGTCAAGTTTTGCGACAGTAACAGAGGAGGGAAAACCGTGGGTGAGATATGTTATGATTCATGGTTCACCCGATTTAACAATTCGCTTCTCATCATTTGTAACCTCCAGGAAGATAAAGCACCTGGGAAAAAATTCCGAGGTACATATTACCTGCGGAATTACAAATCAAAATGAAGCAAAACCATATCTTCAAATTCAGGGACGTGCTCACATGACCACAGACAAGGCCGAACGTGACGCCTTTTGGTGCGATGATTTGAAAAATATTTTTTCTGGACCGGATGATCCAAATTACAGTGTTGTTATTGTCGAGCCATATAGGATTGAACTTTGGGACTTTGGCAAAGAAACTGAAATTTGGGAGAAATAGCTTATATTGCCGATGATAGTCACTGGACACCAGAGATATACAAGGTATTTAATTTTAAAAATAGCTATTTTACTTCCTAGCACGAGCCTGTTAAGGTGTCCTCTATGGATAATACCTGCTCACATAGAAAAGAGCCATTTATCTTGCAATATAAGGTTTTTCTTTTTGCATTAGCCAATTTACTCTGTTATATCCCATTATCCATGATGACAAAAATGTCCTCCAAGGGGCTTTTTACCACACTCGGAGGTTATGGGGTAACCAGCTTCGAGATGATGCCTCTCTTCGTTATCGGTACAACTATTATAACCGCAATCTTTTTTACTCTTTCGGGGTGGTGGAAATATATCGCAAAGGTCAGGATTTGGAAATTTGAAATACCAGTTCCGCGAATATACACTTTTTTTTCGGGCCTATGCATTGTCGGTCAAATATTTACTGTAATTTGGCTGTATGCATTCAAAGGAATCAGCATTGTTTTTGCGGCGCTTCTGATGAAAGGTGGGGTCATCATTTTGGCACCGATTGTCGATTCGGTACTAAAGAACAAAAGGCGAAAAATTTTCTGGCCCTCATGGATCGCCGCAGTACTCAGCTTATGCGCTATGATAATCGCATTTATAGAGAAGGGCGATACTGCCCTTACGCTGGTATGCCTACTGGATATCGCCATTTATCTTACCGCATATTTTGTTAAATTAACTATCATTAGCCTCTGGTCAAAGGATAGTCATGCAACTAATAAAAAACGTTTTATTGCCGAAGAACAGCTTTCTATGTTGATTTGCATGATTATTATAATCTTTATTGGAGTTATTATTGGATCTGGTTCTACCGATGGCATTTTTAGAGAAATGTGGCGCGGCGTTTTTGTACTTCCTGCAAAAGGTTTTATCGTAGAACCGATACTTATTGGAATGGCGGGTTTTTGTGCCGGTGTTTTTGCTTCAGTAGTATTTCTTGACAGAAGGGAGAATACATTTTGTGTAACAATGATTCAATCATCCAGCATTATTGCAGGAACCATTGCCACTATACTTCTGGCACTGCTGTATAATCAGCCATTCCCAGGTATCTATAAAATGATTTCCGTTCTGATAGTATTGCTTGCCATTGTTACTTTAACAACACACCGTAAGGCAGAACAGCGGTCGCTTTAGACTTCTAATATGCAAAAAATTTGTTTAAAATATTTTTTAACCACAAT
>CAZHVX010000008.1:0-24547 GCA_964536295.1 uncultured Pseudomonadota bacterium | reverse complement strand
GATTGGTTCGTACGGCGCGATGTTGGCGCAGGAAGGAGCGAGGAAGTGAAAAAAATGATATTTGTTTTCCCAGCTAGCGGTCGACAGTGGGAGAACGGTAGCTGGGGATAAAACAAAATCATTTTTTTTACGAGGCGCGACTGGGCGCCAGCGCCGGTAGAACTAAGCCTGCTGGTTACATAAACAATCGTCACATAAATGGTAATTATGTTAACTGGTGAAACCGTTGGGGGTTGCGAAAAATACTTAACGAAGTATGTAGACAGGTTGTCCGCCCGTTGACGACACCGCTTGCCTAACGATGCCGTTCACTGGGTAAGAGGATCCGATAGAGATTGGTCCATGTAAAAAGATTGGATATCCATAATAGTAAGTTGGTGGTGGTGGGGGCGGGATAAACTGTGCCCCGGTTGCAATAATGGGCATCTGACTTACATATCTTGCCGATACTCTTTGCGCTGCGTAATCAACAGCCCTTGCGTATTTTACATTATTATAAGTGGTAGATATGTATCCTGCCTGTAATCCGCCTGGACAGTTACACTCAGCAAATAGTGCCGCGGGAACAAAAACAAGTTGAATCAATATAAATGTTAATAATCTTCTCATTTACAATCGTTGCGTGTTACGAGTTGCTAGTTACGCGTAACCCGTAACCCAGAACTCGTAACCCGTAACTCGTCTAACCTATTAAAATTATCGGACAATTCAAGGAAAAGTTGCGCAGTTTCAGAAAGTCACTAACCCCAACCAAATCTTCTTGCAATATCAATTGGTTATGATACTAAAATCACATGAGCGAAAATATTATAGTATTTGATATCGAAACAAAGCACACATTTGATGAGGTTGGTGGAAGGGGAAATTTTGCCAAGCTTGGCGTAACGATAGTAGGAACCTACCTTTACAATACATCCGAATTAAAAGGCTTCTTTGAAAAAGACGTTTTACAACTTGAAAAACTTTTTGAAACAAAGCCCCTTTTGATTGGTTTTAATTCAAAAAAATTTGATATCCCGGTCCTGCAACCTTATCTAAAAACAAAATTAAGCGAGCTTCCTCATTTGGATATTATGGAGGAGATTGAAAAAGTAGTTGGCCACAGGGTTTCTCTGCAAAGTGTGGCTGAGGCAACGTTGGGTATCGGAAAATCTGGACATGGACTTGATGCAATCAAATATTACAGGGAAGGCGAATTTGATAAATTGGAGAAATATTGTTTAGATGACGTAAGGATCACGCGTGACGTTTTTGAGTATGGCGCCAAAAATGGCGAGGTGTTTTTTACATCTAAATATGGACCTGATAAGCGCCGCGTCCCTGTCACATGGAAGGTTTCCCATCCATTCCCGAAGCCAGATCCCCAAAGGTCCTTGTTTTGATGAAACTGTTGTGTTAAAAATGATCTTCTTCACCGCAGAGACACAGAATAATAATGAAGGCGCAGAGATACAACTTCAGCGTTTTCTATTAATTTCAGCGTCTCAGCGGTGATAAAATCAAAGAGGAGTAAATAATGGAAAACCAATATAAGGCAATCGTCATTGGTGGAGGTCCAGCAGGATCAAGCGCCGCATATTATATCGCGAGAACCGGACACAAAACCCTTGTTTTAGATAAGGAACCCTTATCTGGAAGCCTTGGAATCACCGGACGTGTCCGAAATTTTCCAGGGATAATAGAAGATATCTCCGGGGCCGAATTGGTCGAAAGAATACAAAAACAGGCCCAAAGGGTGGGCGCAGAGTATAAAAGAAATGCCGTAAAGGAGTTGAAGTTAACCGACAAAATCAAGGAGGTCGAAACGGGTGACGGAAGCAAATACACTGCCAACGTAGTCATATTGGCCTCTGGCACAAAAAAAGACAGACCACTTATTCCGGGCGAAAAAGAGTTTATTGGTAAAGGCGTTTGTTATGACGCATACTACAATGCACCAGATTACAAAAATCAGCCCGTCGCTGTAATTGGCAAAACAGAAGAAGCTGCCATAGAGGCAATCTTTATCAGTAGATTTGTAGATAAAATTCATTTTATTATCCCCAGCAACAAATTGGACACCTCCGATCTTATAATAAAATCGTTATCTGAAAATGAAAAGATCGAGCTCTTTTATAGCACAAGCGTCAAAAATTTCAGCGGCACCGATTCATTGAACGCAATTGTATTGTACGTTCGTGGTAAGGAGCAAGAGCTCCCAGTAAAGGCGGCGTTTGTTTACAATTCCTCAACAAATAGTCCCTCTGATTTTATATTAGATGGCACAGAGTTATCAGAAAATGGTATCGTTAAAATTGCCGACGACATGTCAACCTCGCTCCCTGGGGTATATGCATGCGGAGACATCATCTGCGGTGAGAATCAACAGGCCATCATTTCAGCGGCACAGGGTGTTATCGCGGGAATTAACGCTGAACGTTTCCTTCGTAAAGAAGAAGAACAAAAGGTTGGCACATAACTTATCCGCCGCATAGTCTCCCCCCTCATTTAACAGATTCCCTTTTATATACATAAAATGTACACATTCTGAACTTAATATATATATTTGCAATATTTTGCCGGGTGTGATATATATATTATGAAATATATGGGAAACATACCACCAACAATAGATAACAAATATAAAACAATACGCCCCCTCGGAAGTGGTGCCGCTGGAGAGGTTTTCCTTGTAGATACCGATGGAAAAAAAGTGGCTATAAAACTTCTAAAACCAAACCTTTCTATACAAAACCCTGAATTGGTTTTGGAAAGCTTTAAAAATGAATTCACAATACTTAAAAATCTAAACCACCCAAATATTACAAATATTTTGGATTTTGGATTCGATGCAAAGATCAATCGATATTATTTTACCTCCGAATTCATAGAAGCAGAAAATATATTAAACTATACCGAAAAGCTTAACCCCATAGAAATTGAAAAACTTTTCGTAGAGATATTGCGCGCTTTAGAATATCTACACTCCAAGGGAATATATCACTTTGATATAAAGACTTCAAATATTCTTGTGCAAATCGTAGACAAGAAACCAAAGTCCAAATTAATTGACTTTGGACTTGCGGCCTTTGCATTTAAAGGAAAGATAATTGGCACTCCAAGCTATATCGCCCCCGAAATTATTTTAAAGAATGCTCCGGATAACCGCGCGGATCTTTATTCTCTGGGCGTGGCCCTATATTTTTGTCTTACAAAACAATCACCGTTTAGAGGCAAAAACGTCCAGGACTCATTAAACAAACATTTGTCATTCATTCCCCCAAACCCCTCGACTTTGAATTCAAAAATTCCTAAATATCTCGATCAGATTGTGATGAAGCTCCTAGAAAAAAACCCTGCCAATCGTTATCAATCTGCATCATATGTAATCCGGGATCTGAATATCATGTCGCCGAATAAATATGAGATCGAAACTCCTGAAACCCTCTTAAGTTATATTCCCTTTGAAGGAAAGTTAATCGGTCGAGAAAAAGAACTTAAAATAGCCAATGAAATTTGCGATTTTACCCTTATAGCCAGAACCGACACCTCACGAATAATAAACATTACCGGTCAACATGGTGTAGGCAAAAAACGACTATTAAAGGAGCTTAAATATCACTGTCAGCTTGCTGAAATGCAGACAATGCCTATAATTGAGGCCCTAGAGTCCAATATAAACCAATGGGAAGAATTTGTTGAGCAGATCATTGACCACCCCGACACCCCGGCTGCCGCCATAATATACAACCTAACGAATATATTGGACAAACCCTTCGCCCAAAAATTAATTTCGCTTCTAAAAAATGCACTGAATTTAACTGATAGGCTGCTGTCATTAAAAGGCGAATCATGCTGTAAGGTTGTCTTTGTTTTTTCATCAAAGCGCGGAATAACTGAAGCTGCTCAAGGTTTAATACCAAAAACATTAAAGCTCACGGATATCCAATTAAATAATTTTAGTAAAACCGAGCTTAATGATTATATAATTTTGCTGACAGGCTTTAAGGACCCACCTCAACGGCTGGTTGATGAAATATTCAGCAGAACGGATGGAAACCCATTCTACGTCACCGAGGTTATCAAAACCCTTATCTCAAATAAGATTCTATTTGATCCTCGTGGCCGGTGGAAATCCGCATCATTTGAGGATTTGGGGGTAGACTTCTCAAAACTTCATATCCCCAACACATTAAAGGACGCCTTAATCCTTCAATATGAAGATCTAACTAAACCTGAAAAAAACATTGTTCAATTCTTGTCAATTTTAAATAAGCCGGCCCTAAAACAGGATCTTAAAAACCTAATCAGCATTGTTGATTTTGATATTCTACTTTCCTCACTTATTAAAAAAAATGTTGTAAGAAGACTTCAACCTGAGGGCCTGTATCTTCTAAAAAATGATCTGTTAAGAAAATTCATTTACAAAACATTAGATGAAAACCGGCGCTCCTTGATCCATGATAAAATAGCCGATTATTTCCAGTCCACGTCTCACCCAAATTTTTCAGAACTGGCCTATCATATTGGTTTAGGAACAAATAAAATACGCGGTTTTAGATATCTTTGTGAGCTCTCCGAACACTATATTTCTAATGGAGGATGTCACAATGCAATTGAAGCGGCTCTAGAGGCCTTAAAACGCACTTCGAAGGAGAGCCCGGAGGACCGCCTTAAATGTTTGCTCATTCTCGGAGAGGCCTATTTCAAGGATCTTAAATATGACAGCGCTATCGCAATCTACAAAAAGACATTGGACGACTTCCCGGAGAACCTAGTCACCACAAAAATCAAATATCATCATCAACTCGGAATCGTTTATCTAAAAAAAGAACTCAATGATGAGGCAAGAAAAATATTTGATGCTGCACTAAAACTGTCTATAAAAGAAAAGGACCCCGTTAACGAGATCGTCACACTTAATTACCTCGCCAGGACAACATTTCAAGAGGGCAGAATCGCTGATGCGATTATTGAGTATGAAAATAATTTGAAGCGAACTGAGACCTTGAAAAACAAATACGACAAGCTACACGTAGCAAATAATGATCTGGGGCACGCACTCTACCAAAATGGGGATTATGATAGGGCGGCAGAAAGACTCAATATTGACATACAAATTTTTCAAGAGATCGGCGACAAGCATAAAGAGGCCAGGTCAAGATACACACTTGCCGAAACCTTTAGACGAAAACGAAATTTCGACCAGGCAATCGAACAATTTGATCACGTCACGAAAATAGCCAAAGACATCAAGGAGATAGGCCAGCTTGTCAGGGCCTATAATGGCTTAGGCAACGTATATAATGACACCTCGGATTATAAAAATGCGGTTAACTATTATGAACGAAGCCTGGCTCTCTGTAATCGTCTGGGCGACGATTCAATGGCGGCAAGCATATCTATAAACCTTGGGGTCGCATGTAATAAAATTGGTCAATTAAATCGCGCCGCTGATTACTTTAAAACATCCATCTTATGTCTTGAGAATACTAGATCAGGATCTCCATCCGACAAATTCTTTTTATGTAGGGCTCATCTTGAAATGGGCGAGGTATATAGAATAAAACGTGATTACAATAAATCCAAGTTTTACCTCAGTTCTGCCTACGATATTGCATCAAAGACAGATGGTTTAAAACATTATATTTTTTGGATCAACCTAACTCTCGCTGAGGTGTTAATAGACGAAGGGCATTCAGAAAAAGCAGATAAGGTTCTAATGAAGTCTGAACAATATATCGACGATGAAAACAAACGGTCCCACTATGATCGCCTGGGAAAGATAATTAGAGACGGAACTAAAAACGAACCAGATGAAGATCGCTCCAGCGCTAAGCCCCCCGCCATTATCAAGCAGGAGGCCTCTCTTCAAAGTTCTCTCCCCGCTCTTCAGGTTTACAAGTATATACTAGAAGTAAATAAATTCGTTGGGGGTGAAGCTGACGTTGATTTCGTTTTAAAATCCGTCCTTAACCACGCCCTGGAAATAACTAATGCTGAATCTGGATTAATTCTTCTACGAAACCAAAAGAATGAACTTGACGTTGCCGTTTCAGTAAACGTTACATTGAGTGATAATTTTAACGAAATCGTTTCTATTGTTTCAAAAAAAGTTATTGATTCCGATGAAATCATCAAAGTAAGTGAAGCATCTAAAAGTGATCTATTCAATAACGCCGAAGCCCTGTCAAATTTAAAGGTTCAATCGCTGCTTTGTTTTCCCATTCGGGCCAAACAGAAAGTCGTCGGATTAATTTTTTTAGAAAACCGCCTAAAGAAGGATGCCTTTAAGGCCGTGGATTTGGGCATTTTAAGAACATTCGCTGATCAGGTTGGCATTGCAATAAACACATCTCAACGGTTGCTAAAATATATTAAGAATGAAGAACTCCTTAATGAACAAATCAGAATCTTAAAAGAAAAGGCTGATACCCAATCAGATAAACCAAATAAAATGAGCGGTGCTTGTGAAGACATAATATTAAAGATAGACGATTTGAACTACTATGACCCAAACAAAACTTGGGCTGATTATGAAAAAGTTATTATTGCCAAGGCTCTCAAAAAATTCAGCTACAATGCGTCGAAGGCGGCCAGCTCTCTAGGTATTGCCAAAACCACACTATATAAGAAAATAAAGGAATTCGACTTAAAAAATACAAATAATATTTTATTCAGCGAAACATTTGAATATATCCCTGAGACTCCTATCGATGACTACGTAAAGAGAATTTTTCATGCATCACTGACATATTTTGGCAACAAACCCTACTCGGCGATCCCGCGTTTAGGGGTCTCACAGGGCTATTTCTACAAGGTTATAAAAACCTCTAATTAGTCATTTAAACCCATGTCCTATTGACATGAGATTTTCTATATGTATTATCTCCCGCAACAATTTGGAGAACTTTATGGGTATATATCTAGGAATAGACATCGGCGTTATTAGCATAAAGATCGCCGGCTTTACTAAAAAGCCCAACGATTTAATAAAAAAGAAACTTGATTCGTTAGATGGAATCGTCTGGGTCAATGAGTCCCTATTTTATCTCCCGGCAAAAAGGACAGCGGGCACGCCATTTATCATGGTAGACGAAATGATATCCAAAATCATCACTCTTGTTGGCGAATCAAATATTGAAGGGATCTCTGCCAGCGGCACAGGCGCTGGACTTTTAAGAAAAAAATACAATATCGATTTGGAGAATGAATTCACCGCCATCGCAACCGCTATGTCTAGGCTTTATCCGGAAGTTGAAACAATATTTGAGATGGGGGGCGAATCCTCAAAATTCATTGCCCTTGATAAGGGAAAAGACGGGTTGGTTGGCATTGCAGATTACGGAATTAATGGTGATTGCGCTGCCGGAACCGGAAGTTTTATTGATCAACAGGCAAGCCGACTTCACTATAATGTCGAAGACATCGGAAATGTCGCATCAACAGCTCAAAAAACAGCTCGCATTGCTGGTAGATGCTCGGTGTTTGCAAAGTCCGACATGATCCATGCCCAGCAAAAAGGTTTCACCCCAGCTGAAATTCTAAAGGGACTATGTATTGCCGTTGCCAGAAACTACAAGGCCACCATTGTAAAGGGAAAGACCTTTAAAAAACCGGTTGCCTTTATCGGGGGATTATCCTTGAATAGTGGTGTTGCTGATGCAATTAGAGAGTCCTTTGGTTTTGACAACACGGAACTTTTAATACCCAAGGAAAGCGCCTTTATGGGAGCCTTGGGGACCTCTCTTTTGTCGTATACAAAAAACTTCTCTGATAACATTTATATTCATTCAGCTGAATCAATTGAAACAAAAAAAGAAGAGTCAACACTGGACCCCCTCTCTAAAGAGAATGTGATTTTTTTAAGAGACAAGGTTCAATTCCGTGAACTTGATAACGACAAAAAAACAGACACCTACCTTGGAATAGATGTTGGGTCCGTTAGCACCAATCTTGTTGTTATCGATCTGGATGGCAATGTAATAAAATCCATATACACGATGACGAAATCCCGCCCCATTGAGGTTGTTTCAGAGGGACTTAAAGAAATTGAATCCGAAATTGGTGACAAAATAAATATCTTGGGGGTTGGGACAACCGGCTCTGGACGCGAGCTGATAGGGGAGCTAATCGGGGCAGATACAATAACAGACGAGATTACATGCCATAAGACAGGGGCCTCGCATGTTGCAAAAACATTAACAGACGGCACGGTTGATACGATTTTTGAAATCGGCGGTCAGGACTCTAAATTTATCCGCATGAATGATGGCATTGTAACCGACTTCACAATGAATGAAGCCTGCGCGGCGGGAACGGGTTCGTTTCTAGAAGAACAGGCCGAAAAACTTGGGATAAATATCAAGGACGAATTTGCCAGCCTTGCATTGAATTCAAGTTCGCCCATCAACATGGGAGAACGCTGTACCGTTTTTATGGAAAGGGACGTTAATGCGTATCAGGCAAGGGGAGCCAACGTCGAAGATATAGCCGCGGGGTTATCCTACTCCGTTGTTTATAATTATTTAAATAGAGTTGTGCGCGGCCGCGACATCGGAAATAACATATATTTTCAGGGTGGAACCGCATATAACGATGCAGTAGCTTGCGCCTTTGCCAAGATCTTAAATAAGACGATTATCGTTCCTCCCCATAACGGCGTTATCGGTGCAATCGGCGCTGCCCTAATTACTCGTCGTTTGTCGTTCGTCGTTCGCGAAAATTTGCAAAGAACGAAAGACGAAATACGAACGACGAAATTCAGGGGGTTCGACCTATCGCAGGTGGAATATAAAATCAGAGAATTTACGTGCCCCGCCTGTTCTAACAACTGCGACATCCAGGAATTTACAGTAAACTCAGAAAAGACATATTGGGGAGATAAGTGCTCAGAAAAATATAGAAAAAAGTCAAAGGGTTTTCAAAAACCGTCTATCGATAATATTATTAAGCGAAGGGATGAATTTCTTTATGAAGGATATGATCCAAAAAAACGAGTAGCCGGTCCAACTGTTGGAATTCCTCGATGTATGTATTTTTATGATCGCTTTCCATTTTGGAAGGCCTATTTTGAAAAGCTGGGGTGCAATGTTGCAATAAGTCCAGAATCCAATAAAAAAATTATTCAGGATGGATTATCAAGCACAGTTGCCGAACCCTGTTATCCAATAAAGATTGCCCACGGTCACATTAAGCATCTTCTAGGTGAAAATAATGTGGATTATGTGTGGGTTCCAAATGTTTTGAATGCAGAGCCTTCCGTCAATGACCACCGAATCCCCTATCTATGCCCATGGGGGATGACCCTCCCCTTCGTTATAAAAGCGGCCCCTGCATTTCAAGAAGATCTAAGCAAGATCCTTGCTCCAACGATCCAGTTTTTTTATGGAAAAAAATATCTGGCAAAATGTCTTAAAGCTACAGCCAAGCAGTTGGGAGCATCAGATAGCTTAAATAAAAAAGCAATCGACGCCGCATATCTTGCCTGGCATAAATTTAATGTCTCATTAAAGGTTTTGGGCAAACGCACCTTGAAGGAAATTGAAGGAAACAATGAATCTGCAATTATCCTTATTGGGCGCCCTTACAATCTTTACGATATGGGGATCAATTTAAGTATTCCAACAAAGCTTCGCGAAACTTATGGTATAAACGTCATTCCATTTGAATATTTACCAACAGATGATATAGAGATTAAAGACGTTGCGGAAAACATGTTCTGGAACTATGGAAGGAAAATCCTCGCCGCGGTTAAATACACGGCCGACAAGCCCAACCTTAATATTATATATATCACCAATTTCAAGTGCGGGCCGGATTCCTTTATCAAGCATTACTCAGCGGATGCCTCAGGCAAGCCGTTTTTAATTCTTCAATTGGATGAGCACGCAAATGATGCTGGAATCATTACACGAATTGAAGCCTATCTCGAGAGCAAAGGCATGCTTCAAAGGGGATTGGCTCAGACCAAAATAGCATAACTGATAGAGGAAGAAATGAATTTACTTGAAAATAGAACATTATTTATCCCCGACATGGATTACGCCGGAGCAAATGTTTTGGCGGCATCATTTAGATCTACGGGGATTAAAGCACAAACCGTCCCCCCATCAAACGACTTTACATTGCGACTTGGTGGAAAGGTCACATCCGGAGACGAATGCTATCCACAAAAAATAACCGTTGGTGACTTTCTGGGGATATTAGAACGTGGTGTCGTAAAGCCCGAAAATGCGGCGTTTTTTATGCCTGTAGCCGAAGGCCCATGCAGATTTGGCCAATACGCAACCTTAATTAGGCAGATACTGGAAAAAGAAGGATACGGCGACGCTGTTGTATTTTCTATTACAAGCCAGGATGGGTACCAGGGCGTTGGAGAACACTCGAAGGGAATTGAGAGGACTATCTGGCGTGGTATTGTCGGCGCAGATGTTTTAAGAAAATATCTTTTAAGAACGCGGCCATACGAAAAACATAAAGGAGAAGCGGATCGTGTTTTTAAAAACTCTGTTGCTAATCTTTGTTCCGCTTTAGAAAAAAGATATCAAAATTCAAAACTTCAATTAGAGGAAATCATTTCTTCTTTGATCAACTCAGCCAATAAATTTAGGGCTATCGATGTCGAATATAAGGACTATCCATTAATCGGTGTAGTTGGTGAGATATTTTGTCGTCTTAACGAATTTTCTAATAGCCACACGATCCGTAGACTTGAGGCGTTAGGCGCTGAAGCTTGGCTGGCGGGGGTTGGCGAGTGGGTTATATACACAAATTTGGATCGTCAAAGAAAATTGAAAGATCATGGAAAAGCTTTCAGCTTGGAGATGCTCATCTCTAAGCTCAAGGTTTCTGTCATGTTAAAAGATGAACACCGTATCGCGGAAAATTTCAAGGACCTCTTTCATGCAAGGCGTGAAGAGGACGTAAGAAAACTTCTAACCCTATCCCGCCCATACTTACCACAAAGTGGAGCCTTGGGCGAAATGACATTAAGCACGGCAAATATTCTGCACTACCAAAATGAAGGAGCTGATGGCGTTATTGATATAAGCCCCTTCACCTGCATGAATGGTATTATCTCTGAGGCTGTGTATCCTAAATTATCGAAACAACTTGGCGGCTTCCCAATTCGCGTGCTCTATTTTGATGGCACCCAGTCTAATCTAGAAAGGGACCTGGGAATCTTTTTAGAACTTGCAAAAAACTATAGGAAAAAGAAGTTGGGTGTTTAATAAGGAGCTCCACGTTCAAGATCCGCGCAGAGCTGCGTCTCAGAACTTATATGTCATTGCACTCAACACATAGTTGGCCGTGCTTGTATCGGTCCCTTTGTAGGCTGTTCGGATCATCCCATACTCAACACCAAATGTAATCGCTGAAACCGGCGAAAACTGTGCATTTAAAAAGCCTATCGTATTGCGATTTACATTCCCCGTTGCGACATTGCTTCCCTTTGGATCATCAATGCCATAACCAAGGTTGGTTTCAAATTTTTCATGCCACTGGCTGGTAAGCTGTCCCCAAAGATTTAATGTTTTATAATTCGGATCGTTTGTGACCGTTCTTCCAACCGTTAAAAAATGCCCGAGCCTTTGTCCATACGCAAACTCGCCTTGAAATTGCAGATATTTGTAGAATGGAAGCACAACATCGCCGGCAATCCCCCATATGTTTTCATATGAGGCGTTTACCCTGTTGCTTCCTGCAACACCAGATATTCCGAAACGAAGCGGCCTGTCGTTCCATTTATCAAAGTAATTAATGGAACCCTCAAAATATGGGACTCCACCATTAACGCCTTCACCTGTAAAGACATCGTCATTTCCTGGATTGTTGACGCTGATCTTAAATGTCACACCATTTTCTTCTGACAGATGCCAATTATATGTAAACCTAAATTGTGGACGACGGAAACCCAAGTTCCCTGAAAACCACATATTATCGCTACTCAACAATGAACGAACATTTAGTGGTGAAAAAACATCCCAATTTTGTCCACCCAAAATGCTCCAATTGGTGCCCTTAAGCTCGGCATATGCAAGCCGCATCCTCGGCTGAGGATTAACTGCCGCTACCGTGTTGTTCCAATCCAGGAAATCAAGCTCTAATTTTCCACCTGCTGTTAGTCCATTTTCGAATTCTGTCCCAGCCCATTCAAGACCAAGCCTCGTATTATTTGCCGTAAAACCAGTGGCTGCATCATTTTTGCCTACCGTTGTTTCATCTAGGACTACGGCTGGCAATTTTGGAGAACGGTTATTTGCATTGGCGCTTTCACCTAAAGATACCACTTGTGAATCAGCCCAGGTCATTTCACCACGCAAGAACCCGTATATCTTTAAGGGGAACTTTGATTTCACCTCTTCCTCTGCCGAGGCTGACAAAATCCCCGTCATCATAAAAACAATTAGCATTGCCAACCCTAAAAAAATCTTCCTCTTCATCTTTCCTCCTTTGTTTATTTCACCGCAGAGCCACTGAAAGTTTTAGAATCCGCAGAAAATATAAATTTTGCGTTTTCAAAAATATTCTGCGTTTCCGCGGTGAGTATAGTGGACGTCTAGCTAACATAATGCAAATAAAATTCAAGGGAAATTTGGCTTGCGCGTCAGGCCTTGTTATGTTAACTTCACCGAACTATGCCAAAACTAGAACTAATAGAACTCTCAGCAGAGATCCCTGACAATTGGCAGGCGCAGGCCATGCTTACGCTGACCCTTCCCTCGCCAGATAAAAACGTCAGACCAAATGTAATTGTGACAAAGGAATATCTCCCTAAGCCAACAGACCTAGCCACCTATTTTGGCAAAATCAAGGAGTCCATTACCCGTCGCGGTATTAAGGATTTAAAGATCTCCGAGGAAAAAGATCTTGCGATATCAGGTGTCCGTGGAAAAATGATGGTTTGCACATGGGATGTTTCGCAAATGGCCCAAATGTTATCAAAGGAAAAAGCCGAAAAGATGAAAGATATCAAACCAGGGCAGATGGTAAAACAAATCCAGGTAACTTTATTGAAAGATTCCCTGGCTATTAACATGACGGCCAGCTTTCCATCTGACAAGTTTGAGATTTACTACAGACCTTTTCAACAATTTTTAAAGAGCATCAAAATATCGTAGCAATGGCCTATTCAACTAAAACAAAACCCGCCCATATACATGAGCGGGTTTTTTATTGCCTAATGGTCTGGCTTGAATTTTGTCATTCTGAGCGATATTAAAGCGCCCGCCAGAGGCGGGTCAGCCTCCGGCTGAAAGAATCCCTAGTAAGCACTCTGGATCCCTGCCTCGCCGGCAGGCGGGCTTCACTTCGTTCAGGATGACACTCAAGCTTTGAACATTAATAAATGCTTTGATTTAAATATCAAGGTTCCTAACGTTCAACGCATTGCTGTAAATAAAATCCCTTCTTGGACCAACATCGTCCCCCATCAGAATACTAAAAATACTGTCTGCTTCAACTGCGTCTTCTACCTGAACCTGCAGTAGGGTGCGTTTTTCGGGATCCATCGTCGTTTCCCAAAGCTGGTTGGGGTTCATTTCTCCAAGGCCTTTATAGCGTTGGATATACATCCCCTGCTTACCTTTAATTAAGATAAATTCTTTAACCTTCTGCAATCCGCTAAACTCCTTGGATTCATCATCTGCCGTAACAATGTACGGGCTTCCCCCAACTACATTGAAATCATCTGTTAATTTTTTAAATTCCAGACCTTCAGGAGAATTCAGAAACTGTGCATCAATGATAGTTTTCTTTTTTATGCCATGGAATATGCTTTCATAAACTATCCTGTTGCCTTCGTATTCCGGATCTTCTTCCACAGCAACCTCGAAGTCCCCCATATCGGGGTATTGTTCAACTGCGTACTTGGCCATCGAGTCCAATTCTTTATCTAACTTCTTGGCGTCTCCCTTTAAAAGTTTTTCATTGATCTTACTTACCGTCCACACCGCATCTATCCACCTTGGATCTTTTTTGTATCTGATCCTATTCAACAATGTTTCATACTTGATAATTTTTTTTATCAGCACGCCCAGGGCCTTACCTGAAATTTCCTTTGATTTGGCCTGCTTAGAGACTAGAGAAACCCCCTCAATCCCAAATGTGAGTAGATATTCCTGAAGGGAGGAATCGTCCTTTAGGTAAGTCTCGGTTTTTCCCTTTTTCACCCTAAAAAGAGGTGGCTGCGCAATATAAAGATGTCCTTGTTCGATGATCTCGGGCATGTGCCTATAAAAAAATGTAAGTAGTAACGTTTTTATATGAGCTCCATCAACATCCGCATCGCACATTGTAATAATGCTGTGATATCTCAATTTTTCAATTGAGAAATCATCCGAACCTATGCCGGTCCCTAATGCTGTAATAATTGTCCTAATCTCCTCGGACTGGAGCATTTTATCGAAGCGCGCCTTCTCAACATTGAGGATCTTTCCCTTCAACGGCAAAATTGCTTGGAACCTTCGGTTCCTTCCTTGCTTGGCACTTCCACCAGCGGAATCGCCTTCGACGATAAAAATTTCTGAAACCTTAGGGTCCTTTTCTTGGCAATCTGCAAGTTTTCCTGGCAAGGTCCCGGCTTCAAGTGCGCTCTTTCTTCTTACCAGATTTCTTGCATTGCGGGCGGCGTCACGCGCTCTTGCTGCTTCTGTGGCCTTTCCAACAATCTTTCTCGCTATCGCACCGTTTCTTTCAAAATAATCTGACACTTTGTCATTAACAACTTGCTTTACTATTCCTTCAACCTCGCTGTTGCCAAGTTTTTCCTTTGTCTGCCCTTCAAATTGGGGATTTGATAGCATTATAGATACCACTGCGGTCAAGCCCTCGCGAATGTCATCTCCTGTTGGTATTTCTTTTAACTTTTTAAATAAATCATTTTTTTGAGCATAGTAATTCAACGTTCGCGTTAATGCCGATTTAAATCCCGACAAATGCGTCCCGCCGGAGTGTGTATTAATATTATTTGCAAAGGAAAAAATGTTTTCTTTATAGCTATCGTTCCACTGCATTGCAATTTCAACGACTACATCGTCTTTTTGGGCTTCAATATAGATCGGCTTATGTATCGGATTTTTTCTTGTATTAAGATATTCCACAAAGGTCACTATCCCGCCCTTGTATTGAAACTCGTGGTGTTTATCTTCTTCGCGTTCATCCTCTATGGTTATCTTAATTCCCTTATTCAAAAAGGCCATCTCTCTTAGACGTTGAGAAAGCGTGTCAAAATTATAAACTGTAACGTCAAAGATCTCCGGGTCTGCCTTAAATGTGACCTTTGTGCCGGTTTTTTTACTTTTGCCAATGATGGCAAGGGGTTTCTCTGGCTTTCCACGATTATACTTTTGATAGTAGACATCTCCGTCTCTTCTTATTTCTAATTCTGTAATTTCCGACAATGCATTAACGCATGAAACTCCCACGCCATGCAATCCACCCGAAACCTTGTATGCCGAATTATCAAACTTTCCACCTGCGTGAAGCTTGGTCATGACAACTTCGGCGGCAGATACTTTTTCAGTTTCATGTATATCAACGGGGATCCCTCGGCCGTTATCTTTTACTGTAATGGTGTTGTCTGTATGAATAATGACGTTAATCTCTGTGCAATATCCTGCCAAAGCCTCATCAATTGAATTATCAACAACCTCATAGACTAGGTGATGCAGCCCGGGAAGGCCGGTTGAACCAATATACATTGCGGGACGCTTACGAACCGCGTCAAGGCCCTCTAGAACCTTAATTTTGGATGCGTCATACGTATGCCCCTGCTTGGCCGGAAAACTGGCCGGCTCCTCTTTTGTCGATTTATTTTCAACGGCCTTTACTTCCTTTTTGGGGGTCTCAGCCTTTACTTCGACCTCGGCCTCTATTCTCTCCTTTGCATCCTTTTTGACTTCTTTTTTTGTATCTTTTTCTTTTTTCTTTTCAGCCATATAAATCCCATCTCCCCTAATTTTGAACAAGCGCAAACGCTTGATATTTGTGAGTTTTATCCATTTTAAAAACGGGACAACCTACCATAAAAGTGAAAAAAAGTAAAGCATATTAACTAGTTAGAATAGTTTCAGCTTTGGACTTGAACCTCTCCACCTGCAACAACCAGAGTCAAATATTCGCGAATATTTGAGAGCTTTATATCATCAGGCGTGGTGCTAGTAACAAAGACCTGACCCTTAGCCTTCGTAAGATATTCGAAAAAAAACTTATTTCTATTTTCATCAAGTTCACTTGTAACATCATCTAATAAAAACAGCGGGTATGACCCTGAGCTTTGATAATAGAGTTCCATCTCCGTCATTTTCATCGCAATAATGATTGTCCTTTGTTGCCCTTGTGAGGCGAAATGTTTAGCATCGTGCCCGTTAATTGATATAAAGAAATCATCTTTTTGGGGCCCTACCAAAGTTTGTAATCTTATAAGTTCTTCTTCTTGTTTTTCACTAATTAATTTTTTAAAAGCTTGATGAATATTTTTATCTAAAATCTCGGGCCCGCAAAAAGGAGCATACTCCATTATTACTTTTTCGTTGTTTTTCGCAACAGATTCGTGCTGGTTTGAAAGAAATAAATTTATTTTATCTATCCACTTTTTTCGAAACTCAACAAGTTTTGTTCCAATATTTATTTGTTGATCGTTCCAAACTTCTAGCTGTGATAGCTTATCATCGTTTGTTAAACTTTCATTAGATAAAATATTATTCCTCTGGGAAACCACCTTTTTATAGTCCTTTACGAGCTTCTCATAATCGGCTTCAAGTTTGGATATTAAGTTGTCCAAATAGTCGCGTCTTTTGGCGGGGTTGCTTTTAAGTAATAAAATTTCTTCGGGGGAAAACAATACAACCTGGAGTGGAACCGACTTAGCAATAGAAGTCACTCTTTTTCCATCTTTATAAAATTCTTTTTTTTCTAAATTTAATCTCCCCTGGACTTCATAAAATAGTTCTTTATCTTCAATCTTTGCATTAGCTAGACTTGCGTCTCCGTCCCAAAGAATAAGATCTCTGAATTCGCTTGTCCTAAAGGATTTGCCATACGATAATAAATATATGGCTTCGATAATATTTGTTTTCCCCTGAGCGTTGTCTCCTACGATAAAATTGAATTTAGGATTTAATATAATCCGTTGCTCAGAAATGTTTCTAAAATTTTTTAAGAATAATTCTTTAATATGCATTGTGGTGTGATTCTACGTTGTAACGCAGATTACAGCCTCATCGGCATGATAACTGATGTAAAACCTCTATCGAATTCAGACCTGAACATACAGGGTGAGACATCATCCTTTAACTCTAATGTAATCGTTTCATCATCTAAGACATTTAGTGTATCAATAAAATATTTTGAGTTAAAGGCTACTTTAAAGGTTTCTCCTTTATAGCTGCAGTTCAACTCTTCTGAGGCCTCACCAAAATCTGGGTTTGAACACCTAATCGTCATATTGTTTGGTGATATTTCAAAGTTGACACCCCGTGAGTGTTCAGATGATAACACAGACACTCTCTTTAATGCCTTTGTTAGCTCCACTTTATTACATGATACGATTTTTCCCATATTCTTAGGTAAGACCTGTGAATATGGAGGAAAATCTCCATCTATCAGCCTTAAGACTAAGGAAACGTTATCCTTAAATATGCTCGCATTTTTCTTCCCGATCTTTATTTCGACATTGCCCTCGGAAGTTTCCAATAATGATTTTAATTCGTTGATTCCCTTACGTGGAAAGATAACACCTTTTTCTAACTTCCAATTGTCTTCCACTACTCTATCAATCAACGACAACCTGTGGCCATCTGTTGCAACCATACGTATCGTCGCTTCCTTTGGTTGTTCGATATAGATCCCATTTAAATTATATCTATTTTCATCTGTAGACATACAGTGCTGAATCTTATAGATCATATTAAGCACCGTCGAGGAGTCTAGTGTGTATGATGTTCCATCGGCTCCACTAGGGAGGCTTGGAAATTCATCGGCAGAAAGCCCCATAACCTTGAATTTTGACCTTCCACAACTCAATTCAAGCCAATCATTTTTACCTCTGACTATATGGACTAGCGAATCTGGGAGCTCTTTAACAATGTCGTATATGGTCTTTGCATGGACTGTCATTTCACCGGGGGCAAGAACCTCTGCTTTATAGTCGCATACAACCCCGATCTCTAGATCTGTTGCTGTAAGCCGTAATCTTTTATTTTCTGCTTTTAGTAAAACGTTAGAAAGGATCGGCATTGTTGATTTTTTTTCAACTGCGGATTGTGCCAAAGAAAGGCCTTTTAATAATTCTTGTTTTGTTATTTTTAATTCCATAAAATTCTCCAATATTAATACTATATATTAATATATATATATAATTAGTAGTATTAGTAGCGCCTGTTGAAAGCTGGGATAAGTCAACTAATCACCCGAAATAAATACAGAATACCATGTTGAAAACATGATTATAAGTGACAGCCCAACTTTGTTGTTATGAACAGAAAAAAACATAATCCAGTAATACACAGGTTGTCAACAGAGTAATACCGGAGTTATTAACAAAAAACTATGGATAAGCTACTGTTGAATGCTTTTTTCTATTCTTTCGATATTGTCGATTAGAGATTGATCTGTTTGGAGTAAAGCCTCAATCTTTTTACATGCATGAATAACGGTTGAATGGTCCTTGCCTCCAAATTGAGAACCGATCTCCGGAAAGGAAGAGGCCAATAATTTTTTACATAGATACATCGCGATCTGTCGTGGATATGCAAGATTTCTGGTCCTTCGTTTGGATTTAAGGTCAGAAATCCTTAAATTATAAAAATCAGCCACACAATCTTGAACCGTTTTAATAGAAATATTCGCAGCTTTTTCAGTAAAGAGCGATTTAAGTGTATGTTTTGCAAAGTCCAAGTCTATTCGGGAGCCGGTAAGTGAGGCCCATGCCCCAAGTCTAACCAAAGCTCCCTCCAATTCGCGGATATTTGATTTAATGTTGGTTGCAATATACATCAAAACATCCTCGGAAAGCTGTATCTTATTGATATCGGCCTTCTTTTTTAAAATGGCAATTCTTGTTTCCAATTCTGGGGGTTGAATGTCTGCGATTAAGCCCCATTCGAATCTTGACCTTAGGCGTTCTTCGATCCCCGGAATTTCTTTTGGCAATCGATCGCTGGTTAAAACAATTTGTTTTTGATTTTCATGAAGAAAATTAAATGTATGGAAGAATTCCTCTCCGGTTCTCTCCTTTCCAGCAATAAACTGAATGTCATCAATCAACAGGACATCACAAGCGTCACGATATTTTTTTCGAAATTCATGCATCTTTTGAAAACGAATATGATTTATAAGATCATTCATGAATCCCTCACCCGTTCTATAAACAATCTTCGAGACAGGGAACTTCTTGTGTATTTCGATTCCCATTGCGTTAATTAGATGTGTTTTGCCAAGGCCCACCCCACCATAGATGAACAATGGATTATAGTTGGCTCCTGGCATATCAGAGACAGCCCTGGCGGCTGCATATGCGAACTGGCTACAATCACCAACAACGAATCGCTCAAAATCCATATTTTGGTTTAATCCGACGGGAGGGGTAATCGCAATTTGAGGTTTTTGCGGGGCCAAATTTTCTATTGGTACCATTTCTTCATCTTCAGATATCTCAAAAGAAAGTCCTAAAAGGGGATCAAGGAGATGGAGTTCATTTAACATCAACTCCTGGTAATAATCCACAATCCAATCCTTAACGAATTTGTTGGGAACCGTAACTACCAGTTTTCCATCAACAATTTCTGTTTTTTTGATAGGCTCAAACCACGTATTGTAATTTAATGGACTTATCTTTTCCTTGATGCGATCGTTTAAATCTTTCCAGATATCAACCATTTAGACCACCTATTCACTTGGTTATCAACAGATGTGGATAAACCACATGGTAAAAACACCAGTTATTTCAATAAATTATTCTCTTTTTACTTGAAAAATAACAAAAAATTCCAGTTATCAACAATGGTCATTAGTAGTAAAAAGCTGTGGATAATTGCAAGAGAAAAAAATAGATTTTTGATAACCTATTGACTTATAAGAGAAAAAAATTTGGACTTGACAAAAGTGGAAAAAACCTTTTTATTGCACCTGCGCTAACGTATTGAAAACAATTTCGAAAAAAGACAAGTCTTGTAATCCTTCTTTTTTAGAAGGTTTACCGGCGATAAAATAAAGAGGCGTTTATGAAAAGGACATTTCAGCCAAGTAATTTAAAGAAAAAGAGAAAGCACGGCTTTCGCGAGAGAATGAGCACCAGCTCTGGTCAAGAAGTTATCAAAAGGCGCAGGCGTAAAGGCAGAAAAAAACTCTCTGCTTAATAGATCAATTCTAGATGACCATCTAAAAAATCGAATTTTAGATTGCGAATTTAAGGGCCTGTGTGTATCTATCATCAAAATGAAAACTCATGGTTTTTCACGCAAGGAAAGGATAGCTAAAAATTGGGAATATCGGGAGGCCTTCAGAGAAGGGAAGAAGATATCAACTGATTTTTTTGTAGCGTTCTTTAATAAGAAAGAAAATCTAAGGCTTGGGATCTCTGTTAGCAAGAAAGTGGGAAACGCTTGTCTTAGGAATAGAGTAAAAAGGCAAATTAGAGAATTTTTTAGATTGAATAAAAAAAGCTTTCCTATTGGCGATATAGTTTTTGTGGCAAAACCAAAAATCTCAAGCTTGGACAATTCAGCTATCCGGCGAGAGATAAAAAAGGCAGCGGAAAGATTAAAAAACAAACAATGAGCTCTTTAATTAAAATAATAATCAGAATTTACCAAAGGTTGGTATCTCCATTTTTGGGTAAGAACTGCAGATTTTATCCTTCATGTTCAGAGTATTCATATCAGGCATTTTCCAGATTTTCTTGGCACAAGGCCCTTTACATATCCTTTAGGAGGATAATAAGATGCCATCCATTTAATGAAGGTGGGGTTGATTATTTAAATTGGTGACACCCTCACCCCGCCTAGATGAGCTACGGCGAGGCTGGCCCGCCTATCTTGCGATAGGCTTCCCTCTCCCTTAGGGAGAGGGAGATTAAGGAACAAAAACAATTATAGGAGGGTTTTTATGAGCGACAAAAAGTCTATTTTAGCAATAGCACTAACCGTGGCTGTATTGGTCCTGTGGAACATGTACATGAAGCCTGAGCCGCAGACTCAGGGGACCCAAGCGGTTCAACAGGAGGCTCAATCATCCCAAGGTGGGGCCGTTGAACAAAAGGCCACAGGCGAAGAGGCGATTAAAAATAATGCAGATCCACAAAGCGATGTGACTCTCAGAGAGTCTATCTTTAAATCTGACCTGTACCAGGTTTTACTGTCAAATGACGGAGGCGTTCCCAAATCATGGCAGATGAAAAAATACTCTGTTAAAGATAAAGATTTAGAAAAAAACATAGATGTGATCACGGGGACATCAGCTCTCCAGCTTATTATTAAGGAAGCCAACTTCAATGTTCCTGAAAACCCCAGGTTTAAGGTTGTTTCCCAAAGCGAAAACTCAATTAAATATAACTGGCGCAATAACGATGTGGTGGTTGAAAAAATTTATACATTTGATCCGGAAAAGTATGCCGTGGATGTTGAAATTAACGTGAAGAATATTAGTTCGACAACGCTAAATGGAAGAATTGGATTAGACTGGACCGGTTTCGCAAAAAAAGCATCAGGCGGAGTCTTGTCATTCGCAAAGGGGCCACAGAACGTAAAAAATCCAGTTTATTTTGCCGATGGTAGCGTTGTGAGGGAAAGAAAGATAACGGATGAAAAGGGGATTAATAGGACCGGTGCGATTTTGTGGGCAGGCATTGAGGAGAGATATTTTATCTCTGCCATCGTACCAAGAAAACAGGGGGGAGTTGACTGGACAGTTAAGGCCTCTACACAAAAAACGGAAGAGGGAAGTATAATATCAACACAATTGATAAGCCCAAGGGATGTGATTACCCCCGGCGAAACGTTAAATAATAAGTTTTTATTATACGTTGGCCCCAAAGATATAAATCGCTTAAAGGATATTGGGGTTATGCTAGAGAAGTCAATTGATTATGGATGGTTCACCGTAATTGCCGTGCCGATTTTGCATGTATTAAAATTCTTTTATAATGTTACAAAAAATTACGGGGTTGCAATTATCCTTCTAACGATTTTGATCAAGATTCTTTTATATCCGATTTCACATAAATCAATGAAGTCGATGAAACGTATGCAGCAGCTACAGCCTCAACTTAAGAAGATCAAGGAGAAATACGGAAGTGATAAACAACGCGTGAATGTGGAGACAATGCAGCTTTTCAAAACCTACAAGGTTAATCCTATGGGGGGCTGCTTGCCGATGGTACTGCAATTTCCGGTGTATATCGCGCTTTACAAAGTATTATGGAACTCAATTGAATTATTTCAATCTCCATTTTTTTGGTTTTACAAAGATTTGTCGGCACCGGATCCCTACTACATTACACCGATACTTTTAGGGTTTGCGATGTTAGCTCAACAAAAGTTAACACCAACAGTATCCGCTGATCCAACTCAACAAAAAATGATGATGCTCATGCCGATCATGTTTACAGCTTTCATGCTATTCTTGCCGGCAGGCCTCGTTTTATATATTCTTGTTAATACCTTATTTACAATTGCCCAACAATGGATGAACAACAATGACATTAAAGTAATGGATCTTTTGCGCGGAAAGTTGCCCAACTTAAAAAAGGCGTAGCTTTATTTTCTGCGGTGAAAAAATGAAGAAGTCATATATTGAAGATACGATAATTGCCATATCTACTCCGCTAGGGGTGGGGGGCGTCAGTGTCATCAGAATAAGCGGTCCGGATGCGAAAAGGCTTTTTGCAGGGGTGTGGATAAACGATCGTACTTCTGTGGATAACTTTGCAACCCATCGTGTTTATTTAGGAAAAATAGCCGAGTTTTCCACTGCCCATAATCGGGTGTTGATAGATCAGGTTTTGGTTACCTTTTTTGGGTCCCCCAACTCTTATACGGGGGAGGATGTAATAGAGGTCTCATGCCATGGGAGTCCCCTTGTTACAAAAAAGATTTTAGAGGAACTTTTAAAGACAGGAGCTCGATTAGCAGAACCGGGGGAATTTACAAAGAGAGCTTTTTTAAATAGCAAAATGGATCTAGTTCAAGCAGAGGCGGTTGCTGATGTAATTCATGCGTCATCAGAGATTGCTTTAAAAAGCGCACAAGAGCAATTGTCGGGAAGCTTTTCAAAGCTCATAAAAGAAATTCAGGAAAAATTAACTACCATCAGAACATTTGTTGAGACAACGATTGATTTTCCCGAAGAAGATATAGAATATATTGAAAATGAAAACGTTAAGGATAAATTAAAACCAATCGTCGATCAAATCACAAATCTAATTGAAACATATGAAGAAGGGAAACTTATTAGAGAAGGGATTAAGGCTGTTATAGTCGGGAAGCCCAATGTCGGCAAATCTTCTCTACTTAACGCTTTGCTGGGCGAAGAAAGGGCGATAGTCCATCACCTTCCCGGCACAACCAGGGATCACATAGAAGAAGCGGTGGCAATTAAAGGAGTAATGTTTAAATTAATTGATACCGCAGGAATTCGTGGAACGGTTGACGAAGTTGAATCAATTGGAATAGGAAGGGCCTATAAGAAGATAGAGGAGTCGGATTTGGTTGTCCAGATTTTTGATAGCTCCACTGGATTGACGCATGAAGATCTCGAAATTTATAATAAGATAAAAGGTCTAGCGAAAAAGGTTTTTGTAATAAATAAATCAGATCTAAAATCTAAAATTAAGGTCAGGGAAATGAATAAGATATCCAATTCAGTTATTAAAGTCTCCGCTAGTACCGGAGAGGGGCTCTCTGATCTAAAGAGCGCCATGGTTGATCTTGCGACCTCCGGGAAACCCTTAGAACCGCAGGGAACAACGATTACCAATGTAAGGCACAAAGAATGTTTAAGGGGAGCCTTAAGGCATTTAACCCAAGCTTATCAGGCGATAAAGAATAAGGAATCATCTGAATTTGCTGCCGTTGGTTTAAAGGCTGCGATGGATGACTTAGGCGAAATTACAGGTGAGATAACCGCGGACGATATATTAGATAAAATATTCAATTCTTTTTGTATAGGAAAATAAATATTATCTTGACGACGACCTTGTAAATAACTTATAAGGCCGGACGAGGGCTTTAAGCGCGCCCGTAGCTCAATTGGATAGAGCGCATGGCTACGGACCATGAGGTTTCGGGTTCGACTCCTGACGGGCGCGCTTAGGGCCTTTTTTGTTTTTCTCGTGAGTGCATAAAAATATCCCATAATCCATTCAACAATATGCAATTATTCAGTCAATATTCAAAAGTATAGTAATTATAGGCCTTTAGGCCAGGCGCATAAGTGTGTTATAATGCTATTCAATGGAGAGGGCATCACATATACCTCACAGTCCTTCAAAATCATCTCAAAGGCGCCCTCGCAAAAAATCGAAATTAGTTTTGTCTTAAAGAAGAAAAAACAATGGAGGTTTTTATGT
>CAZHVX010000007.1:0-25725 GCA_964536295.1 uncultured Pseudomonadota bacterium | reverse complement strand
GGCAAACGAATCTGATGCAATCAAAATCGGAAAAAGAATTTTAAAGATGATTGACCGGCGGCGTTTTGCATATGATCAGTATACATTTTCTTTATCATGTAGTATGGGCCTGGTTACCATGAATAGTAACATGAAAACAGCGGATGAAGTTTTACTTGTTGCTGATAAGACACTTGATGAGGCAAAAAATCGTGGACGAAATAATCTTTGCACGATGTCTGATGTTAAGGCCAATCAAGAAGCCTCACCTATTCTAAATTCCAAGGTTGTTTATGATTTGAAACAACAAATAGCAAATGAGACCGGACGAATCAAAAAGGGATATTTCACATCTATTCAATCAATTTTAGCTGAACTGCCATATCAAAATAAATATCTATTGCCCCATGCTGAAAGAGTTGCCTTTTTTGCTGAAAAGCTTGCTAATAAAATCGGACTATCGGAAGAAGAAGCCGAAATCATTTATCGCGCAGGCTTGTTACATGATATTGGAAAATTGGCCGTTGAGCCTCACATTTTATCAAAACACGACCGATTAACCTCCAAGGAATATGAATTAATTAAACAACATCCTATAATCGGAATTGAGATATTGGGGGATACCCTATTTTTTAAAAGCGAGCGCAACCTTATCTTACATCATCATGAATGGTTTGATGGACGTGGCTACCCAGAACAACTCTCAGGTACCAAAATCCCATTGGGCGCCAGAATCATCGCGATTACGGAGGCCTGGGATGTCATAACATCAAACCAATCCTACCGACCCGCCGCCCCATTGGACCATGCCCTCGCAGAGATCAAACGGGGCGCAGGCCGTCAGTTTGATCCCGAATTAGTCGACACCTTTACAGAGATGATTGTTGGCTAAATATTTGCGTTCATCAAACCATTCCACTTTATTGACACCAAGGGGCTTTTCGCGTATAATTATTCAATAAGTATAAATGCTTTATTTTCGAGGGGTTACACTAAACATTTAATCCAACACTTGTATCGGATAAACCCCGTCACATAGGTTAAATAATGACATCAAAACAGGCTGTGAAATCTAGTCATTTTAAGGAAGCCCTTGGGATCGTGTCCCTTACCATCGGGGTCTTTTTGGCGCTATGTCTTTTATCGTACAGCCCAGCGGATCCCGCATTGAACGCATCCTCCAATATCAAAGAAATCCACAACCTTGGTGGAATCACCGGTTCATATACCGCTGATATCCTTTTTACGGTCTTTGGTGTCTCGGCATACGTTATTTGCGCTGTTTTTTTTCTCATAAGTCTTTTCATGTTCCTTGGTAAATCAATAAACGTCCGCTTGAATGAAGCCTTGTCATACTTCGCGCTTGTCATATTTGCCTCCACCCTTTTTCACCTGCGGTTTGAAACCGTTACAATAGCCGATCAGGAGATCGAAGGTGGCGGAATCGTGGGTGGCCTTGTAGGAGAAATACTAAAGAGGTATTTCAATAAGCCAGGCGCCTACGTAATCACTACGGCATGTCTTTTATTTTTCTTGAAACTTGCAACACATATTTCAATAACTGCCGTTGTAAGAAATATGAAAATATTCTTTATCTTCATGGGTTATAAAATTGGTCAAGTTACAAAAGTTGTCAGCTTAAAAATTGCGGAATGGACTGTTGATTCGTGGGATTATTTTACAGATAAATTTTTCGATTTAAGGAATCGTTTCAATGAATGGCGAAAAAAACGCAAAAAAGAAAAAAAAGAAGCTGTAAAAATCAATTTGAAATCAAAACAGCTCGAAGAGAGTGCAGAGTACGAAGAGCAAGAAGATGTAGAATATGAAAATGATGAAAGCAAAGATGGAGATGGAGAAGACGAAGAAGATAGCGAAAAAGTAGTTTCATTAAAGGGCCTTGGGAAAAAATCAGCGGTAGAACCAAAAATATTAGCCAGGGCCGATGCAAAAAAATCCAGAAGAACAAGCAAACAACTTGAATTTGTTAATATCAGTTCCAATTATTTATTTCCTCCCCTCTCTCTCCTTGATTCCGAGGAACAAGTAACGGTAAAGGTTGATGAAGAGGCGCTAAAGAGCAATTCCAAGATATTGGAATTAAAACTTAAAGACTTCGATGTAGAGGGAAGAGTAACCGAAATACACCCCGGACCCGTCATTACAATGTATGAGTTTGAACCGTCTGCCGGAACAAAGGTTAGCAAAATCGCCAACCTTCAATCTGACTTAAGCTTGAATATGGGTGGGAGGAGCATTCGCGTTGTTCCACACCTTCCAGGCAAGGCCGCAGTCGGGATAGAAGTTCCTAACTATGAACGTGAAATTGTTTGGCTAAAAGATATCATCGCCGATCCGAAATTTAAAAAGTCCAAAACAAAACTACCTTTAGCGATTGGAAAAGACACTGAAGGAAATTCCCTGATCAGCGATCTAACAAAGATGCCGCACCTTTTGATTGCAGGAGCCACGGGAACCGGGAAAAGTGTCTGCATCAATGCAATGATCTGCAGTATATTATACAAAGCACAACCCGAGGAGGTACGCTTTTTAATGATCGATCCAAAGATGCTTGAATTATCGATCTACGATGGAATCCCGCATCTACTCCTACCCGTTGTCACGCGTCCAAAAAAGGCCGTTGTGGCATTTAACTGGGCCGTCAGAGAAATGGAGCGCAGATATAGGACCCTGGCAGATGCCGCTGTAAGAAGTATCGTAGGGTATAACGAAAAAATCGATAAGGGTGGCCTAAAACTTGTTGATGAAGAAAAGGCCGATGAGATGTTGATACAGAACCCCGAGGCCGTATGCCACGTTGGAAAGCTTCCATATATTGTAATCATAGTCGACGAATTAGCCGATCTTATGATGACCGCATCAAAGGATATTGAAGAATCGATCACAAGGCTCGCTCAAATGGCACGTGCAGTTGGGATACATCTAATCCTTGCCACACAAAGACCTTCTGTTGATGTAATAACTGGTTTAATCAAGGCCAACTTCCCATGTCGATTATCATTCAAGGTTTCTGCCAAGCACGATTCAAGAACAATCCTTGACCAAAATGGTGCCGATCACCTTTTGGGAAATGGTGACATGCTATTTCTTGCGCCAGGAGCCCAAGGGTTAAAACGTGCGCACGGCGCATTTATTACAGAGGTTGAAATAGAACGTGTCGTTGCACATATCAAGAAGCAAGGTGAACCTGTCTACAACGAAGATATTTTAAAAACACAAGAATCCGGACTTGCGGGAACATTGGGTGATGAGGAACATGACGAACTGTACGACACCGCCATCAAGCTCGTTGCTGAAACCCACCAGGCATCAATTTCAATGATCCAGCGAAAGCTCCGCATCGGTTATAACCGTGCTGCGCGCATGGTCGAAATGATGGAAGAACAGGGAATCGTTGGTCCTCAGGATGGGTCAAAGCCACGAGAAGTCTTAATCAGCAACTTAGAATAATTCTTATGTGATCTCAGGAAATGTTTTCACTCTCCTATCACCAAACTTCTTAACAGCACCGTCAAGTGTAAAGATGACAAGGGCTATCCAGATAACTACAAATGTATAAAAATACGGCCTTGTAAACTCCTCCTTAAAAACCAGTACGGCAATTAGAAATTGGCCCGTTGGACCTATGTACTGCAAAAAACCCAAAGTGGAAAGCTTTACTGTCTTCGCAGCATATCCAAAGAGTAGCAGTGGAACAAAGGTAACGATTCCCGTTCCGATAAGGAGGATAATCGCCGATATATTTAAATCAAGATACCCTAGAACATTGGATTTAAGGTGCAGGAACAACAAGGCCGGTAAAAAGAGAATACACATCTCTATCCACAGGCAATTAAGGGCCTCAAATTTTGATTTCTTTTTCAGCAAACCATAAAAGGAAAATGTGGACGCCAATCCGAGCGCTATCCACGGGAATCGTCCGTAACTTAGCGCTAGTAATACAACCGCAGAAAAAGCCAGAATAACGGAAAACCACTGTAATTTGGTCAGCTTCTCCTTTAAAAAAATGAGTCCCAAAAATATGCTAAGCAACGGACATATATAATATCCCAGGCTCGCTTCGATCACATATTCATGATTGATGGCCCATATGTAGATAAACCAATTAGCTCCTATCAATAATCCACCGGCAGTTAAACTAACCAATATTTTTGGTGATTTTATATAACCTAGAACTTGTTTTCTACGATATGTAAAAAAAACAATAAAGGAAAGGAACACCCCTGACCAGATTATTCTATGACAAAGTATCTCAGCAGCTGGAAAGCTTGACAAAAGTTTCCAGTAGAGTGGAAAGATTCCCCATAAGATATAGGCTATAATTGCAGAAACTAGACCAAGGTTGGGTGATAATTTATTCTTCACACTCCCCTTCTTCGCAATCTTCTTCACAATAATTATCTATACATAGAAGGTCATCATCACAATCATCGTCTTCTTCACATGGAGTCAATTTGGATTTTGTATTTGAAAGTAATGAATTAACGCACATTCTATTAACACATTTATATCCCCAATCACAATCCAGATTGCTGATACATAGAAGTGAACTTGCCACAGTAACACACAATCCGGAATCACACACATACCCGGTATCTACGCCACAATCCTGGTCAATCGCGCAAGATTGACCACTGATATTAGAATCCATCTCCTCCGATGCCTCTTCATTGTTACCGCAACTTAATAGAGCAAAGCAGATCACACCAAATACGAATAACGAAAAAATATTTTTGAAATATTCTTTTATAACCACATCATCTCCACAAACAATCTACTGAGAAATAGGCATTTCCTTTTCCTCTTTTTTCTTCGACCTTGGGCGAATAGGAATAGCTTTTTCTAAACTTAAATCTGGGTCAAAACATGCACGGCACCTTGCCTCATATATCTCACCTGAACCAACAACGACCTGTTGATCATCATCAGTCAGCCTTTGTGACTTAGAGGCCCAGCCACCACAAACCATGCAAACTGATTTAAGTTTTAATACCGAATCTGCAATCGCCATAAGCTGCGGCATGAAGCCAAAGGGGTTGCCCTTAGAATCCTGATCAAGACCCGCAACGATCACCCGAAGACCACGATTGGCGAGTTTTTCACAAACCTTAGAAATATCTTCATCAAAGAATTGTGCTTCATCAATGCCGACAACACGGGTTGAATCTTTGATTTTCTTCATAATCTCATCCGATGTTTTGACAGGTATTGCATCCAGCCTTACCGATGTATGAGACATGAGGCAGCAATTATCGTATCTGTCATCTATGGAGTGTTTAAAGATCTGAATTTTCTGTTTGGCAATCAGGGCCAGTCGAATTCGTCTTATCGTTTCCTCTGTTTTTCCAGAAAACATTGGACCACAAACGACTTCGATTGCACCTGTTTGTCTCCCTGAATATTGGATCATCACAATGACCTCCCTACAATTTTTCTGACAGGATTTACAGGATTCATTTTAGGTATTAAAAAATCCCGTTAATCCTGTCGAAAAATAATTTCCATTAATACAAAATTCCAACGATCGTTGCGGTCATAAAGGATGCTATAGCACCGCCGAACATAGCTTTCAAGCCTAATTGCGCCAGATCCGATCTTCTATTTGGAGCCAGTGCCGCAATCCCACCAATTTGGATTCCAATCGAGGAAAAGTTTGCAAATCCACAAAGTGCAAATGTTGCAATAGCCTCCGATTTTCCCATTAATATCCCTGACTTAATCTCTGCACCCAGCTGTGCATATGCAACAAATTCGTTAATAGATAGCTTTGTGCCCAGAAGATTGCCGACAACCGCAGCATCCTTCCAGGGGACCCCCATCAAAAAGGCCAAGGGGGCGAGCAAGGTCCCAAAAAAAGTTTTTAGGCTTCCTGGAAAATATCCTGCATATTCACCACTTTCCATTAAAGCACCCTTGAAGATATATCCATCAATAATCCTATCAAACCACCCCATGATAGAATCCGCAACGGCAATTAAAGCAATAAATGCCACCAACATTGCCGCAACATTTAAAGCAAGATGCAAACCATCCGTTGTCCCCTTCGCGGCGGCATCTAGTATGTTACTTCCGACATTAAGTTTTGGAAGCTTGGCTCCACCAGAGGTTTCAGATTTTTCTGTTTCCGGAAAAATAATCTTTCCAACAACTAATGCGGCTGGTGCCGACATAGCGCTCGCAATAATTAAGAAAATCGGTGAGACCCCCATCTTTATATATCCGGCAAGGAGACCACCCTGAATGGTTGCAAATCCACCAACCATTACAGTCAACAACTCCGACTTTGTCATATGATTCAAAAATGGTTTAATCAAAAGGGGCGCCTCCGTTTGACCGACAAAGATATTTGCAGAACAGGAAAGCGACTCAGACCCTGATGTACCCATCGCCCACCGCATAAAGCGTCCCAAACCCCCGACTACAATCTGCATTATCCCCAAGTAATATAGGATCCCCATAAAAGCGGAAAAGAATATAATGACGGGCAAAACTCCAAAGGCAAACTGAAAACCAAAGGTATCCATATACTCCGGATTAACTATGTTCCCGAAGAGAAATCTAGCGCCGTGGTCCGCCAACTGGAGAAAGTCATTCACCTTCCCCGCAAATAAACGAAAGGCTACCACGCCCGTTTCCCACTTTAAAAGCAGAACGCCAAGGACGAATTGCATACTTATTCCAACTATTACGGTACGTGGATTGATTTTTCTCTTATTGTTTGACATCAGGAATGCGATACCCAGAAGCGTGATTAAACCTAAAACTCCGAATAGTCTATGCATCATTCCTCCTTTTTACACGACAGACATGCTTGGTAACCAATATTTATTCTTACCCTTAAGGTGATCCATCTTTGACAAAACTAAAATAGCTTCAAGGGCAATCATAAAAAGTTTTTCTTCACCCTTTTCTTTTGGTTTTGGATCAATAAATGAATTTTCTGGTCTATTCGCGATAATCTGGCAAATTGTTCCGGCGCGTGCACCTGAAAACTGAGCAAGGTTAAAGAGTGCGGAAGACTCCATCTCTAGGTTACATACATTCATCTTTGCGAGTTGCTCTGGAATATCCTTAAAGCGTGGTGTAAAACCAGGGACCGTGCGACCCTGAACACCATAAAAACCACACCCTGTGCCGGTTAGCCCAAGGTGATACTTTGCTTCCCCTTCTTTTGCAGCCTCAGCCAATGCCAATATAACCTCGTAACTGGCAACGGCTGGATATCCCTCATCGACGAAGTATGTAGAGGTTGTTTCCAGCCTCACAGCTCCGGTTGAAATCACATAATCATTGAGTTTAATTTTTTTCTGAAGAGCGCCGCTCGTTCCGATCCTGATATAGGTTGGATCTTTCACAATCTGACTTAATTCTACAACGGCTATTTCGATGTTGTCAGGTCCCATACCAGTCGCCATAATTGTAACAGGGACATTTTTATATTTTCCGGTAATCGTTTTATACTCTCTATTCGATACATTACACTTAATATCTTTGAGTAGATGCGAATACTTATCAATCCGCCCAGGATCACCCGTCAATATAATGTATGGTGCAACTTCACCTGGAGCCAATCCTATATGGTATTGTCTACCTTCTTTTGTTGAAACCATCTCTGCTGATTTGAGCTTGCTTTTCATACTACCCCTCTGATTTGAAACACCTGCCCGCCATCATATTTTGTTATAGAATGGCAGGCGGGGGATTAACACAGATAAACACTGATAAAATTAAAACTTAGTGTCTTCGTGGTTAAAAAAACACCTTACTCTTAATATTTCGGCTTGGATAAAAAGACAAGCGTTTTTATATATTTGTGTAAATACCTGTATATATGATGAAAAAAAGGGGGTTACTTGTTGGAAAAATCGGTGGTTTTGTCATCGGGGGATTCTTTTACATCCTCGGTATTTTTATTAACCTCTACAGTTTCAATTTTAACCGATTCTGATTTGGCAGAAAACCTTGATAGCACCTTTGCCCTTGCCCTTTGATTTTTATAACTATCTCGATATGATTCAGAAAGATTTGATGCGATCATTTCAATTATATCCAATGCCTTTTTAAAATACACAATGGCCTGCTGTGGTTTTTTCCTTTTATCATAGATTTCACCCAAAGATGCATAAACTTCCCACTGAAGTTCTAAAAACTGATTTTTTTCACACTCACTTGCGATTTCATCAAATATCTCAAAGGTCACAACCTTTTTATTTATTGCATCTATTTTATTTGTAACCAATCTCTTACGAAGGGCAAATTCAACTCCAGTCTCATTCTTAAGACCATCTATCAATATTTTTGCTTCCTCGACTTCATCTTGCTCTAAATAAATATCAGCCTTGTTCAGCTCTGACCATGATTTTAAATCGCTATTCTTGATTTCGATGACTATCTTGTCTAATGCACTAAGCTCAGTCAATGCGATGTCCAAATCGCCAAGATCCTTATTAAGAAATGAATTTGTTAGATGGCACCATCCAAGCATTAATTTATTATTGACTGCAACAAATCTGTCTTTGGCCATATCAATATGCTGCTTCGCCAGGTCAAAAACCCCTAAGCTCTCATAAAGAATGCCAACCGTTAGATGGGTTTGCGCAACATCCTCTAATGAGCCAAAGCGTCCTTCCATCTCCAAACTTTTTTGAGCGGTCTCAAGTGCCTTTGTATACTGTGATAGCTGTTGATACACACGAATCAGGTTCCCCAAAACTATCAAGATATTATGCCAATCGTCTATCTGGATTGATAGATCATAACTCTTTTCAAAGTCACGAATGGCTTCGGAAAAATGATTGTTTGTCATATGGATGTATCCAC
Source organism: uncultured Pseudomonadota bacterium (assembly GCA_964536295.1). Classification (GTDB taxonomy): domain Bacteria; phylum UBA10199; class UBA10199; order CAZHVX01; family CAZHVX01; genus CAZHVX01. The sequence goes on along the minus strand of CAZHVX010000007.1, from coordinate 16,905 downwards.
TCTCCGCATAACAAAAAGCCAACGCCCTTTTATTATCCTTAGCCTCTAAATATTTTGTGCGAGCATCATAAAATTGAATAGCGTCTTCATATTTTCCCTTAGCGCTATATATCAATCCAAGATTATTATTCAGGAGTAAGCAGATTGTTGCATCGGCAATTGCCTCGGTAAAATATTTTTCCGATTTTTCAAGTTCGCCCATGTAGAAATGAATGTTACCCAAATTATTTTTAAACTGAACGATATCAGTTATTGCGGTTTCATCCGTAATATTTTGTAAACCTTTTTCATACCAACTTTTTGCCTTTGGAAATTCGTGAAGTTTTGAATAAGCAATACCCAAAACTTGGTAATCATCAATAATGGCCTTAGACTCTTTATCCAAGACCTCTAGAGCTTTTGCCGCTTCTATAAAATTACCGATTACTATATTCAACTTGGCCTTGGCACGAATCAGCTCAAGCTTTTCTTTGTCCGTTTCAACGTATTTATCGGCAATTTTATAATATTTCATTGCTTCATAACAGTTAAATGCGTGTTCCAACTGCTTTGCTGCTTCAAGTGAATATTTTTTGATTCTTTTCTTATCATTTGTATTTATAAAATAATTCGCCAAATCTACATTTTTTTCTGAATCACTTATCTCTAACCATCGGCCCAATTTTGATGAAAGGTCCTCAAGCTCTTTTTCATCCAGGCTTTCCTTAATGACCTGGGCCATGGCACGATTTTCAACGTAAAGTTGCATTGACGAAAAATCTCGCCTTGCAAAATTGAGTTGCATCAGTTCCTGCGAAATTTCATTCATTGCATCTTTTTCAATTTCGGTTATCTCGGCCAATTCGTCTATTGTGAGATCCCTATGGGACAAGGATAACGTCTTAAGAACTGTCTGTGATTTACCAGACAGGTCCCTTAAACGCGCAAGATAACTCTGTGCAAGGTTCGCAGGGGGCCTGGCCATACCCTTGGGTGACATCAAATGTTGACAGTAGGCCTCAACAAGTTGTGGAACACCATTGGAAAAATCATGAATGGCCTTTTTGTGTTTATTAAAATCCTTAACCCCAACCGAAGATGCGTATTTTTCAACATCCTCATCGGTAAGTGGTTTAACCTGAATTTCCTCAACCTTTGTTTTTTGCCACCATTTTTGGATAATGTCCGGAGCATCCTCTTTTGGCCTTGAAGCGACTATCAAAAAGATAGGGACCTTGTTTCCTTCTTCTCTCGCAACATAAAGGCGCTTTTCCAGTTCTGCTATTAGCTCAACAAATGGTTCGTTTGAGAATTGGATATCATCTACGAATATAAGCAATCCCTTGTCCTTATATTTCGATATGAGGTTACTAGCCCACTGAATTATTTTGTAATTTCTCTGGGGGTCCGGCTTAGATGAATCAAAGCTTGCGAGTTTTGCAGGCTCAACATCCTTGAACTGCTCCATAAACTCGCTGACCAGATCTTTCGAAGCCTCACAGGTAATTTCGCGAATTGCAAGCTCGGCAAGTTCAGCTCGATATTTTATCTCCTTCATTAGACGGCTCTTACCAATACCTTGCTGTCCCGTAAAAGCAAAACCAATTTGGGGAGCAGTTTTTGACTCACGCATCTCGTCAATAACAGTATTGACCCTTTGAAGAGTGCCTTCCCTTCCCACCAGGGCGCCTTCGCCAGGCATTAACCCAACCATCTTAGAAACTATTTTTTTGTAGCGGCCTTCCGTACGATCGTTGATAAACTCAATCACCTTGGATGGCATCGGAAAACGGTCAGATGGATACTTTGCGGTCATTCTATTAATGAGATGTTTTACGTAATCTGGCGTTCCATCTGGATATGAGAATTCTTCTCTTTCCTGATGCCACTCAACAACCTGTTGTACATCATCATGCGGACATGGGTATTTTCTAAAAAGCAGTCTATACAAAACTATCCCTGAGGCATAGATATCAACTCGATTATCTATCCCAGCCATCTTCAACACAAGCTCCGGCGCAAGATAATGTAGGGTTCCTACCACAATCTTATCGGTTGCAAGATGGCGCGTAGCAAACCCAAAATCCACAAGCTTAATAACCGGTGCATCCTTCACCGATGTGACCAGAATATTGCCGCACTTGATATCGCAATGGATCAAACCACTTCTGTGAACATATTCAAGCGCATTTAGAAACTGAACGATGAGCTCTTCTTTTGTGGCAAAATCGGCATGCTCGGTGAAGGTTAGAATATCGGTTCCTTCAACATACTCTGTAGTGAAAAAATATTTCCCCAGCTCGGGACAAAATTCAAAATCGAATACCTGGGCTATATTGGAATGCCTTAACTTGGATAAAACCTCGAATTCATTCTTCATAATATCAATAATTCTATCCAGAAAGGCAGGGTCGACCTCTTCACCTAATATTTTAAGGGCAAGTTTGCGCTTTTTGGAGTCCTCAACAAGATAGACCACACTAGTTCCACCCTCACCAAGCTTTTTTAAGACTTTATAAGACTTATTTTCCGACACGATTTTTTGGGGCATTACTTCAGGCATTGGGGCATAATAATGTATTAGGAAGATGTTCTCAAGGGAAGAATGGCATAGAAGATATTATTGAGCGATATCTATAGTCCGGGGCCCCAGATTGTTTCCGTCAAAATAGGTGTTTTTCATAATTAATAAAACTTACTCATAAATATGTTATTGGCGCTAGGGTATACTGCTATATCACTCGACCCATCAGGATCGGAGGTTACGTCATCATAACCCATAAAAAGCACACCGAATCTATCCACATACGCATTGCCACGGCCTATTGAACCCAATGCCTCCGTAACATCCAGACCAATTGTCTTTGTTGTGTTTATTGTTGAATCAAGCAATTCAAACATCATATAGGTACCAGCAGTTGAATTTAAGTTTACCATGTAAATATGAAAGGCGTTGGATTTAAAATCTAAATATGCCTTGGTCACATTTTGATATCTACCACTAATCGTGTTTGAAGTAACACTTTCTGTACTTGGATTAATTACAGATAATGTTAATGCACCACTTGTATCATATTTCCATGGTACCAATAACTTGCCGTAATTATCCATTGAAACACCTGCAATTGAAGAATCATCAGAGACCGCGTTGGATAGTGTGTAAGTTTTAACTGTTGTAAAACTACCATCGCTATATCTTAACGATGTTAGATAGGACTCTGAATAGCCGCTGTCATTATCTTTATTGTAGGCAAAATGAACATCATTTCCACTCACCGCTAAGCTAGCCGATCCCGCGATGTTTCCTGAAAAGATGGGAACGGTTACGCAAGAATCACTTGTACATCTACTGATTGCATAACAAGACTCACCGTCCACAAGACAGCCATTCCCACTGCTACTTAAATCATGAGCTATGAAGATAACACCATCAGATATAGCAACATCGTTAGCCCCATCCAATGGGCTTATACTGTCAACATCTTTGAAAGTCGCTCCTCCGTCAGCACTATATTTTACATAAATGCTTCCGGTTGTAAGTCCCTCGTCACCGGGATCGGATTCACCGGGAATAATTAGAGTAAGTTCTGAGTTGTCCTCAGTTCCACTCAACAAACAGTCATCATCGTAGTCTACAAGTCTATCACCACTTGAAATAAGCACTGGAGTTGAACACTCAATGTTGTCTTCATTATCTGTATATGAACACTGAGTAAAATAGAAAGCATTTGCTATATAGCCCCTTCCACTTGGATTTTCGATTTGTGTTGTATAGCACATGGAGATGACACCCCTGTTAGCCACTATATTAGGTAATATTGCGTTTGTACTTGGTAAAATTGTGCCATCATTTAATTGTTGCGAATAAAAACGCATCACGCTCTGAGTAGTATCCTCAGGGTTTCTTGAATAGTAGGTTGGAACGGTGGTTGAAGAAATTGAACTCTTTGAAATACTGCTGATTGCCCCCTCAATCTCAATTGTGGCATTTTCTCCACCACAATCAAATGTCATAGAACATTCGGATTTATAATTTGGCCAATATGAGGGACCTGTTAATGTAACCGTTGTACCATCAGCTAACATCGTACCACATGAGTCATCGGTCACGATTTCATCGCTAACCGCATCCGTAAACTGCGCCGTACATTCGCTAAAATCCGCATCTGAGGTTCCCGTAATACTCTTATCGAACTGCATCACCACACCCCCTGAATATGAATCCGCTTCGGCAAAGGATACGATTGGCAGTTGTCCAGGGGTTACAGGTGCAGCACTGCTACCGCAATTGTTAAGAAAAACTGCAATAATTGTAGATAGCAATAGTATGTATATATGTCTTCTCATATAGATAAATCTCCTCTCTCATTATATAACTATGCAATGACTGTGCCAGAGATTTTGGTTTGTCGTTATTAGCTAACTTCTTGATTTTACTTAGAAAAAAACATGGCACTTCTTACAAATGGGTTATTTTCAACGCCTTAAACGTCACTTTTTTGACGGAATTTTTAAAGAATTCTCGACATTTAGATCATACCCCTCTTTGGGCCTTAGCATCCACATTTCACTACGATCAATTTTGCCATTCTCCCAATAGACAACATCCCACATCGCATATGGGCGACCGGCACTATCCATAACGAAATCTATCGATTGATCATAGAATGATAAATTCTCTTGCACGACAATAGAGCTGTTTGTAAATTCAACCGTGGAAGCACCCAATTCTCCCATCGCGTAATGCATTGTGCTTTCACCAAGGTGTGGATCCTCACCAAATGAAACAAAGAGATAGTGAAACGCATTTGCGTAATCCGCAAATCCACTTCCAACCGCCGGCAATGATTTTCCACTTACATCGTAGTTAATGTGCGATGTCGCAATGACCTCTTTTGTTAAGTAATCAATTAATATCGAATAGAGCTCCGTTTCAAAGGTTTCCGATTCTTCTATCGATGTCCATTCTGAAAATGTTATAAATGGGTTACCAAATTTATCGACATTTATAGACAATGTAGGTAAATATTTTCCATACTCTTTTATTCCGTAATACACCTTTTTCTGTCCAATTTCGATTGAACTATCCAACAAAATTTCTGACATATATATATCTGTTTGAAAATAGTTTTCACCTAATTCCAAACTCTTAATCCAGGCCAGGAAAATTTTATCGTTAATATCATCGTAGATCATTTTTACAACTCCAGTTGTCTCGTCACCAACCTTCTCATCGACAACCTTCGCATCTCCACACCCTGCCGAATCACACCAGGAAAAAAGCATATCTTCTTCGGTGTCGGTATAAATAATATACGCTAATCCGTCAGAATTTAGGGCTATTTGGGGAACACTATTACTGAAGACGTTTTTTATAGGAATTGGGACCATAAAGCTGACGCCGCCATCTTCACTGAAGACGACCCTATATTCATAATCAAATCCTCTATCATTAACCTTCGGCAATGATTCCTTCCACACAATAACAACCTTGTTATTTTCAGATGATATGGCACAAGCAGTTCCATTTTCGGATAAAAGTTCATCATCACTCCATGAATCGGCAAATTTTGAATAATAAAGTCCGGTGGTCCTTGACGATTCTTTCATCTCACATGTAATTTCGCCCGCGTCTCTATCCCCCGAACAATCCTCGTATTGATAATATTCCCATTTTTTAAAGCAGCTGTGCAAAATTCCATTATCTTCCGAAAGATCTCCACTATAAACATCATCGCGAATTTTTTCGATTTCAAATTCTAAAAGATTCCGGACAAAGTCTTCACTTGTAGGAATATAAACATCAACGTCGGCAATTTCTTCCTGAGTTTCAGCATTAGTAAATTTGGCAGTGCATTTTGATTCTTTATTTGGCCAACCCGTTGGTGCTTCATAAATTTTCAAATCATCCTTGTTGGTAAATGACCCACAAACGTCACCTATCACTTCTTCATTTTCATACCAAAAGCTGACAGCAACATTTGCCGGGTCTATAAGCTCACCAAGCTCACTCAAAACCTCAAATCCGGCCTCCTCACCCATAGGAACAACGTTTTTCCCAGCAACATTCTTACCGATAAAATTGACTATAGTAGGCTGCTGTGCGGGCGTTTGTGGTGCTGCCTCCTGCACAACCGGTAAATTGCTGTTTTTAATGCCGCAGGCATACAATAACAACACCAGTATTATTAGAATCCAAATTTTAAGATTTTTCATTTTGATAAGCCTCCTGCCCCAATAATATTTTGTGCAAAGCATGTGCCAAATAGCGACTCATTACCTTATTTGTAACTCATTGATATTACGATACTTTTGAGGTAGGTAATAACCCTTATGCAATTTTATCCATAAAAAATGCGTCAATTCTTCAACAAATTATCACTTTGAAAAAATTAAGAGATCTATCATAGAAGACTTTTTGGATTGCTATATAGATTTAAGGCTTGTACATTTAGCTCCCTATGATCTCGGAAAAAATTAAAAACATCCTTCGGGAAATACCGAATAATATCGAGCTGGTAGCAGCAGCCAAGGGCAAATCACCACAGGAAATATCTGAGGCCATCGATGCGGGAGTTAAGCTTGTTGGTGAAAATTATGTGCAGGAAGCACAGGCCGCATTTGATGCAATTGGAAATAAAGTCAAATGGCACTTCATTGGTCACCTGCAAACAAACAAAGTAAAGTATGCCGTAAAGATATTTGATATGATTGAAACCGTTGATTCGATAAAGCTTGCATCCGAAATAGACAAACGATGCAAGCCTCTAAATAAAATTATGCCGATACTTATTGAAGTGAACAGCGGCAATGAGGATCAAAAAAGTGGAGCATCACCAACGGATTGCATTGAATTGATCAAAAAAATTTCGAAACTGGAAAATATCAAGGTAATGGGCCTTATGACTATGGCGCCGTTTTTTGATGATCCCGAACTCGCGAGACCGTACTTCAATAAAACAAAACAATTATTTGATGAAATTAATCAAATGGATATCCCCAATGTTGAGATAAAATATCTATCTATGGGGATGACAGATACATATAAGATTGCTATAGAAGAAGGTGCAAATATAGTCAGGATTGGAACAAAGATATTTGGAGAACGGAATTGCCGTTACTGACAATAATTGAACGTAAGGAGTCAATACGTGAGTAATCAAATCTATGACACTATTATAATAGGTGGCGGGCCAGCGGGCTTAACCGCCGGACTTTACAACGGCCGCGCGGGGATGAAAACACTGGTTATCGAAAGCCCTACTGTAATCGGGCAGGTCGCAATTACGGCTGACGTTGAAAATTATCCGGGCTTTGAAAGCATTTCGGGACCGGAGCTGATAAAAAAATTCAGGGATCAGGCCATCAAATGGAATGCAGAGATTGTATCAGGCAATGTAAACAATCTTGAAAAAACCAAAAAAGGGTGGAAGGTTTTTGCCGACGACAAAGTGTACGAATCACTTGCCGTGATCATAGCAACCGGTGCGGTTCCAAGAAAACTTAACATCCCCGGTGAAGATAAGTTCATTGGTAGAGGCGTTTCTTATTGCGCAACATGCGATGGCCCATTTTACAAAGGCAAAGAAATTGTCGCAATTGGTGGTGGCGATACTGCCGCCGAGGAATCAGTATTCCTAACAAGATTCGCAAGTAAGATTACAATGATCCATCGCCGTGATAGACTTCGCGCAATCAAGACGCTGGCGGATAAGGCCATCGCCAATCCAAAGATTGAGATTATTTGGAATAGCGTTGTTACCGAAATCGTCGGTGATCAATCGGGGGTCACATCGGTTAAAACCAAGGATATCAAGTCAAACAAAACAGACGAAATCAAATGTTTTGGGGCATTTATTTTCGCCGGATATATTCCAAATACGGATTTCGCCAAAACCTTCGTTGAAAGGGATAAAAACAATTACATCTTAAGCAACGAAAAGATGGAAACAGAAACCCCTGGGCTATTTACCTGCGGTGACTGCCGTAAGAAAATGCTGCGGCAGATTGTCACGGCAACGGGAGAAGGTGCCGTCGCGGCCGTTTCAGCCCAGCACTATATTGAAGAACTGAAGGGTACGGCTTATAGATAATTCTGTCATTGCGAGTTCGCAGAAGGCGAACGAAGCAATCTCCGCCCTCACCTTTACTTAGGAGATCGCCACGTCGCCATTTAGGCTCCTCGCGATGACAATGATCAAATGAACAATATCTATAAAAACATACTTTGCGAATTAAAACACCATGCACCATTTACGGGAATTGGAGCATTGAGTGGAATTTTGTTGATGATAGTCATCTCAACATTAAAGATTCCATCGAATATATCCTTTAACATATTCTATACCCTACATCCACTTCATGTGCTGTTAAGTGCGCTGGTAACCGCGGGGATATACAAAAAACATTCCAGTGGTCGGTTCATTCCAACATTAATTATCGGATACATTGGTTCAGTTGGAATAGCAACGCTGAGCGATTCATTAATTCCCTATCTCGGAGAAATTTTATTAAATATGCCCGATAGACACGCGCATATCGGATTTGTAGAAAAATGGTGGTTGGTAAATCCACTCGCCCTAATTGGGATCCTGATTGCATATTACAAGCCAACAACAAAATTCCCACATAGCGGCCATGTTTTGTTAAGCACATACGCATCATTATTTCATATGACTATGGCTATGGGCGCAAGCATTCTCTGGCCATCCTATATAATAGTGTTTGCTTTTCTCTTTGTCTCCGTATGGCTTCCATGTTGTATGAGCGACATCGTATTCCCGCTATTATTTATTAAATCTATCAAAAATCCGTGTATTAATAATCATTGATGTTACTACATAGTGATGATAGGAATTTCAGAAATTAAAAGGGAGGAATTTTATGAAAAAGTATCTATTAGCAATCATGGTCATTATTGCTCTGACAGCCGCAGGGTGCGGAAGCTCGGATTCTGATGACACTTCAACAACTACTGGAGTATCCACAACTACCGATGGATCGGCAGTAGCATCGGGGGTGGCTGGCGCAACAAGTTCAAGTTCAACAAACGCTACAAGCAACACAAACGATGATAAGGCTCCTGAGGCATCACAATCAGTTAAAAGTACACTTGTGGCAAAGGCCAATGAAATCATCGACTCGGGCTTTGCCAAAGAAGTTAAATCAACGCTTGGTGGATGTACACAAAGCAGCGCAACTGTTTACGTTTGTTCACTAACATTTGCAGATTCTTTTACTGATACAGCCGGAACTGGAACGGGCACTTTCACAGGTGCATTGGATGCAACTATCACCTTCACACCTGACACAAGCAATCCAACCTCGGTTTCCTTCGCATTTGATGGGACCCTTACAACCACGTTCGTGGATTTCACCGAAACAACGGATGTTACCGGTGAAGATTTAACACTTACGATCAATGGTACGACATCCATGGTAAATGACGGAACCATGACATGGGATGTTAATTCAGGCGTTGTAACTTTTGATATGACATTTACAAATACAGGATCAGATATTGAAGTAACTGGAGACGAAGTAGGCACTGTAACGGATATGACCTTGGTTGTTGAGGTTGACGGCACAATAAGCGGAACAACCGAGAGCTTGACCGCTGTACTAAGCGGGTCAGTAACGGTTGAAACCGCCTCAGGCACCGAGACATGCACCATCAGTGGAACCATAGATGAAGCAACGGATGAACCAGTTGTATCATGTGAATAGTTGTTACTGATATTAATTCAAAAGCCCTGCATCTTTATAGATGTGGGGCTTTTTATTTAACCATAAATACACCAAGAATCGTTGCAAAGTCCGTATTGTCCATTTTTTGTCATCCTGAAACAAGCACTCTATGAGTGCGTAGCGAAGGATCCAGCGTCAACCACTGGATTCTTCAGTCACTGGAGCATGTCCTGAGCGCCAGCCAGAGGCTGGTCAGCCTTCGGCTGAAACGTATAATGTGAGTCGAAGGACTCCTTCAGAATGACATATATTTGTGTCTTAGTGTCTTCGTGGTAAAAACTAATAGCGGTCAATAATATCTATGATAGGCTCCGAATTTGCGCGATCCACCCAATCGCCAAATCCAAAAACATTTTCTTCCCCAACAAACCTAACAGGGCCAATCCCCTTTGCCAGATATAATTTGCGGGTTAAAAATTTTGGTTTGAATTTTTCGGATGGGCAAATGTATTTGTCCGTGCGTTTTGATTTTTCACAATATGTTTCTATATTTGACCAGTTATAGGCATCTTTAATAGTTAGCTCAAAGACCTCAACCTCTTCATCTTCAACCAACATAGTACGACTATCCGTAACTGAAACATCCACGGTAACGGAAAAATCATATGTCAAAAATGCCGAGCCCTCTTCCTTTATATATAATGTTACCTGCGTTTTGGTTGAGTATTTATCACCAAGACAAATATCCGTACTATCTTCCAACAAGGTCATAGCCGGTGCATAATTGATCTCATAAACAACCACCTGCATATCATCGCCATAATACGTTATCTTTGTTTCCGACTTATATAATTGTATCTTACCAAAATCATCCCTGTAGTATTCGATCAATTTACCTTCATAGGGCGTTGGGGAATCTGAAATATTCTCGGTGCCCTCAAAGGATATTACACGAACATTGTCCTCGGGTATATACACGCTGATATCAACCAACTCATTTTTATAATAATTATAATCAATCCATGTGTTGCGATAGTTCCACGTCAGCCCCTTATTGAGGGGGAAAAACGATTCTGAATCCTGATATGAACTTTGGGCCTTTGCAATATCTGCAAATTCAGAATCCTGATCCAAACCCATAGATGAATCACCAGCCATATATCCGGCCCCACCGCATCCAAACATGATAAGCAACGCTATATAAACCAATTTCTTCATAGAACCCTATCTATATCACTACATTAAATAAGTCAACTGAGCTTAAAAAAATAAATCTTTCTGTCTTTGTGGCTTTGTGGTAGAAATCCTTTTATGAAATTTAAATATCCAAAAATCATTGAAATTGCGAAGGGTTATATCGGCAAAAACGCCGGATCCCACGGTTGGGACCATACTGAACGTGTACTTAGCCTGGCACTTCATATCGGCAGTGTTGAGGGCGCAAATCTTGAGGTAATCGAATTGGCAGCTATTCTTCACGATATCGGACGTCACAAAGAAACCGAGTTTTTAGGTGAAGTTTGTCACGCCGAAGTCGGCGCTGCATCCGCACGTGATATCTTGCAGAAAGAAAAATTCCAAGACGATGTCGTTGAGCAGGTTGTTCATTGCATTGAGAATCATCGTTTTCGTGGCAACAAAAAACCTGAGAGTCTAGAAGCAAAGTGTTTATTTGATGCGGATAAATTGGATTCTATCGGCGCGGTTGGAATTGGCCGGGCGTTTCTATTTGCAGGAGAGGTTGGGGCAAAGCTCCACAACTCACCAGATACAGACATAAAAAAAACCAGGGCCTATGGACCAGAGGATACCGCATATAGAGAATTCTATCACAAACTTCAACACGTTCATGAAAGAATTCTAACAAATGAAGGCAAGCGGCTGGCAAGTGAACGTCATCAATTTATGTCTGATTATTTTTTAAGGCTTGAAAAAGAAATCAACGGCGACCTTTGAGACGCTGATTTACGCAGATTGCCAACGCTGATTTACGCGGATCCAATAACATCAGTGTCAAGGAAGTGGTGGAAAATGCTATTTTTTCCAAGGTTGTCATCCCCGCGAACAGGATGTGTCACAATGCTTTTTTGATGTCATCCCCGCGAAGCTTGCCCTCGAGAAGTCGGGGGGCGGGGATCCAGAACTTATTGAAATTACTGGATCCCCGCTTTCGAGCCTGTTTCTTAAGTCGGTGTTTTTTGACAACTTAATATAGAAGTTAGAGTTAATATAGTGTAGAGTTCTAGAATAAAGGGGGCTCAAATGCTTGGAAATAAACAGTTTAGGCCAAAAATGTTTTACTCGGTCCAATTAGACAACTTGGTGCCACAAGACCATGAGTTGCGAAAAATATTGTCACTAGTAGATTTCAGTTTTATCCGCAGACTAGTCTATGACAAGTATTCATGGACAGGACAACCATCTGTTGATCCCGAAGTCATTATTAAGCTGCTCTTTATCGGTTACTACTACGGCATACTCAGTGAGCGCCAATTGGTTAAAAGAACCCAAACAGATTTAGCCTATCGCTGGTTTTTAGGATACGACCTTGATGAAAAAACTCCTACGCATTCAGTGTTATCAAAGGCTCGACAACGGTACGGTCTGGAAATATTTCAATCCATATTCGACCAGATTGTCGAACAGTGTATTGCAGCGGGTTTAGTGGGTGGCGAGCAGGCCTTTATGGACGCCACCTTGATTGATGCCAATGCCTCAGATCAATCGTTGATACCTCGATTAAAGGTTTTAAGGGCGTCTGAATATACAAAGGAGATAATGAGCGATGAAGAAGATGAAAATTCTGATTTTCACAATGCCACCTCTAAAAAGCTAAGATTAAACGAAAAGAAGGTATCTAGAACAGATCCGGATGCAACAGTACATAAAAAACGTGGTGGCGCTGGATCAAAGCTAAAATATAAGGGGCACCATTTAGTTGATGAAAAGAAACGGGTAATTGTAGCTGCTGGGGCAACGGATAGTGTTGGCCGTTCGGATAGCCAAACTTCACCTCTCCTGCTGAAGGCTAAGTTCAGACACAATATAAAGTTTAAAAGTTTTTGTGCCGATTCTGAATATGGAACGCAAAGTCTTTATCATTTTCTTTTTTCAGAAAAAATAATACCCTACATTCCTCCTCAGCTACCGCATACGAAACCGAATCCATTTGCCAAAGAGGCTTTTAATTACGAAGCAGAACAAGATGTGTATATCTGTCCAGCTAGACAAAAGCTTATACGGAAGCGTTACAATCCCTCTAAAAAACAATATGAGTATAATCAAGCCAGCCAAGGTCAATGTAAAAAGTGTCCCTTGAAACAGGAATGTACCCCCAAAAGAGGTAGTCGGATTATCCAACGTCTTTTATATCAGAAAGATGTTGATCAAGGTCGAAAACTCGCTAAGACATATGAGTATAAAAAACAGATGCGAAAGCGAAAACATATAGTTGAATCTCTTTTCGGAGAGGCTAAAGAATTTCATGGTTTGCGTCGAGCTCGTTTTAGAGGTTTGGACCATGTAACGATCCAAGTGTTATGGACAGCTACTGTGTTAAACATCAAAAGAATACTGGAGAATGCAACAAAGCTTAAAAGGACATCTTCCAATCTCCTTAAAGTGCATTTGCATGATATTGCCAATTTCGTTAACTTCTATATTAAGTTGTCAAAGAACTTTAATTTTTCACTCCGGGATTTATTTTTCCCGGTTAGAGCAAGTTGGGCTATAAAATCCCCGACTTAAGAAACAGGCTCTTTCGCGGGGATGACGTAATTACCTCAACTTATTGAGAAGTTTCGGCAAAAACGTCACTATATTCAAATATAATGAAATTTTGCGCATATTTCTGAACAGTCACACTATTTATTGTCCAAAATCTTAAACACCCTTTTTACAACACCAAGGATCATATCCAAATCTCTTCGCTCTAACCCTGCCCTGCCAAATATTCGTTTGAATGATTTTAATATCTTTGTGTGATAACGCGTCTCGTCCTGATCATCGAAGCCTATTCTAAATAACAGCTCCGAAAGTTTACTATAAGCAACCTCAATTTCATTATTATTAACAAATTGAGGATCGCGGTTTTTTAATGGGGATTCTTCGCTACACTCAGAATGACACAGGCTTTGACTAATCTCATAACAGACTAGCAATACAGCCTGGGCCAGATTCAGGGATCCATAATCATTTGATGTTGGCAAGTAACAAACAACCGGGCACTTATCTAATTCGTCATTGGTCAACCCTGTGCGCTCCCTGCCGAAAAGCAGCGACACCTGATTATTTTCGGATTGAGATAGAACCTTCGAAACCATTTCATTAAATGGAATCAACGGACTTCTATAGATCCCGCTGCGCCTTGTGAAGCCTATAACCAGACTTGATGTGGCAATGGCCGCATCAATCGAATTGTACGCTTTTGCCTCATGCAGAAGATTCTTCGCCCCACACGCCATCGTATACGAATCATCATTTATATAATCGCAAGGGTTAACAAGGTCGAGAGATGTAAAGCCAAAGTTTTTCATCGCACGCGTAACAGCGCCGATATTTAGGGGCCCTTCCGGATTTACCAAAGTTATGTGAATATTATATAAACTCATTTTTTTCGACTAGATTAACAGGATTTCTTGATATGTCATCGCGAGTTCCAGGCACCGTATGGTGCCGGGAACGTGGCGATCTCCTAAACTCAATTATAAAAATGAGATTGCCGCGTCACTACGTTCCTCGCAATGACAAAAAATAATCCCGTTAATCCTGTCAAAAGTTATCGTTCATTCATAAACGGATATTTGAAATCGGTTGCTGGGCCAAAGGTTTCCTTCACCGTTCTTATCGACACCCAACGAAGCAAATTCCACATTGAACCCGCTTTATCATTTGTACCAGATGCACGCGACCCGCCAAATGGCTGTTGTCCTACAACAGCGCCAGTTGGCTTATCGTTGATATAAAAGTTTCCGGCAGCGTGTCTCAAAATTCTATGAGCCATTTCAACGGCATTACGATCCTTTGAAATAATAGCACCAGTTAGCGCATACTGTGAGGTCCCATCGCACAGGTGCAGGGTTTTTTCAAAATTCGAATCTTCATAAACATATATCGTAACAACCGGCCCGAAGATTTCTTCAACCATTGTTTTGGATTTTGGATTTGTGGTCAAAATGACCGTTGGTTTTACAAAGTATCCTACTGAATCATCGCATTCACCACCAAATACGATTTCACTCTCCGGTGATTTTTTTGCATATTCAATATACGATTTGATATTATCAAAGGAATCCTTATCAATGACGGCCCCCATGAAATTCCTAAAGTCAGCCACATCTCCAACCTTCATTTCACTGAGCATCTTTGATATATGGTCGCTAATACCACTCCAAAGTGATCTTGGAATATAACAACGCGAGGCGGCAGAACACTTCTGTCCCTGATATTCAAAGGATCCGCGGACTATTGCCGTTGCCACCTCTAACGAATCAGCGCTTGGATGAACGCATATGAAATTTTTTCCACCCGTTTCCCCAACAATACGTGGATAGGTTTTGTAATTTGCAATATTATTGCCAACCGTTTTCCACATGTTTTGAAAAACCGGTGTTGAACCTGTAAAGTGAACGCCCGCCAGATCCGGATGATTCATTACTGGATCGCCAATCTGTCTACCGGGTCCAGGAATCATATTGATGACACCATCTGGAAGTCCTGCTTTCTCAAAAAGCTTCATCAAAAAGTAGGCGGGATAAACCCCGGTTGATGCAGGCTTCCATAAAACAGTATTTCCCATCAGGGCCGGGGCTGTTGGTAAATTTCCAGCGATCGATACAAAGTTGAATGGAGTTACCGCAAAAACAAACCCCTCCATCGGACGATACTCGCAACTGTTTTGCACCCCATCGACGGATAGCGGCTGATGCTTGAACATCTCCTGAGCAAAACAAACATTGAAGCGGAAGAAGTCGATCAACTCACAGGCTGAATCTATCTCTGCCTGATGACAGGTTTTTGATTGTCCCAACATACATGCCGCATTTAATGTCTGCCGATATTTACCGGCAAGAAGATCCGCCATCTTCAAAAAGATTTCGGCCCTTGCCTCCCACGGCATCACCGACCAATCCTTCCAGGCCTTTGCCGCGGCATCAATCGCCATCTTTACATGCTCAGGATTCCCCTTGTGATATTTGGCAAGCACATGTTTGTGATTATGGGGCATGATACATTCCGCCATATTACCTGATCTAACTTCTTTGCCGCCGATAATCATCGGAATTTCAATTTGCTGTTTTGATAACTCTTCCAGTTTATTTTTTAATTCCGTTTTCTCTTTTGAACCTGCTTCAAAACCGAGAACCGGCTCATTTACAGGTTGTGGAATATTAAGAAATGAATTGGACATATTGCCTCCTATAATTATCATTACCGCAACTTTCTCCCCCTCAAGGGGGAGAACACAAGAGGGGGTGTGCTCAGTTTTCTACCACCCTCTCCCTACCCCTCTCCCTTAGGGAGAGGGAATTTAAGTTCATAAAAGACTCCCTACAATTAGTCAAGGAGAACCCAGTTGTGGGGAATTGCGGGGAATTTCTTGACTTTTTATCCGATGTTTATTATTAGGAAAATAACTGTTTTCGAACCTCCAAGGTTCGAAGTAAGGTTAAGGAGGTAATTATGAGCGGGCCAGAAAAAGTCACCTTCGTTGATTTTACGGCAAAATCAATACAACTTGGAACACCCATCGTAGTGAATAGCGAAGATCGTTATATAGATGATGGGGATAAGTTTTACCTTGTAACAGAAAAGGGATTAAAATCCCTAGCAGACGACGCCGAAATTTTACAAAAAATCTTATCAACATTCAAATTGGAACGATTACCCTCTAAGGAAAAATTAGATAAGAAATTCCTGGCCACCTCAAAGTTTTTAGAGGATGTAATGTTCCAACCGAAAAAATTTAGAGCTACACGAGACAGTAAAACAATAACGATTTTCGAAAAAAAGGGCCCCTTTGGTGGCAACCCATCATTAATAATATCCCTTGATGGTAGAAGCGCTGAGTATCCATCAGGCATCAAATATGAATTTACAGATCTTCAGGCAAAGGATTTAAAGCGGCTAATCCTCCGTGTCTTATCATATGTAAAAAGATTTTAAGCTTTTTTGCATAAAAATTTCATAACTACTCACGATTTTGAAGTGCCAATTTTGTTGTCATCGCGCCTGCCTCGC
>CAZHVX010000006.1:0-25758 GCA_964536295.1 uncultured Pseudomonadota bacterium | reverse complement strand
TTGCCCACGGTGATACACTTACCGACCCAAAGCACTGGGATGATGAGCCCTTCGATGCCATCGTTTCCAATCCGCCGTATTCCATCAGGTGGGAAGGCGACGGCAATCCGCTTCTTATAAATGACCCTCGTTTTTCTCCTGCAGGAGTATTGGCGCCAAAGAGCAAGGCCGATCTTGCCTTTACCATGCACATGCTCTCATGGCTTTCCACCATCGGCACGGCGGCGATCGTTGAATTCCCGGGTGTTCTTTACCGTGGGGGCGCAGAGGGCAAGATTCGAAAATATCTAGTAGACAATAACTACGTTGACGCTGTTATTCAGCTGCCACCTGACCTTTTTTTTGGTACTACTATCGCCACCTGCATCATTGTGCTCAAAAAAAGCAAGAAAGATAATAAAACGTTCTTTATTGATGCTTCTGCTGAGTTTGTGCGTGGTGGTAACAAAAACAAATTGAGCGAGACGAATCGCCTGAAGATTTTAGAGGCGTTTACCGCTCGTAAAGACGCAGAATATTTTGCCAAGCTTGTGGATAACAAAACCATTGCCGATAATGACTACAATATCGCCGTATCAAGCTATGTTGTGAGGGAGGACATGCGCGAGGTGGTGGATATCGCAACGCTTAACGAAAAAATTACACAGATTGTCGCAAGACAAAATGAACTCCGTACGGCAATTGATGAAATCGTGGCTGATATTGAAGGCACTAAATAATATGACGAAACCTACAAGCCAAATCGAAAAGTTGATTACCGAGCTGTGCCCGAATGGGGTGGAGTTTAAGATATTGAGTGAAACTGCACGCTTCATGAATGGCAAGGGGCACGAAAAACATATTGATGAAAACGGTAAGTATATTGTCGTTAATTCAAAATTTGTGTCAACCGATGGAAGAGTAAAAAAATATTCGGTCAAGCAAATTAGTCCAGTTTCAAAGAATGACATTCTAATGGTAATGAGTGATTTGCCAAATGGAAAAGCGTTAGCAAAATGTTTTTATGTTGATGAGAATGATAAATACACATTGAACCAACGAATCTGCGCTTTGACTGTAAAAGATAACGAAGAATTAAATACAAGATTTCTATTTTACATCTTAAATAGAAATAAACAGTTATTACGAATCTGGGGACACGAGACTTAATTTAAATACTCTAATAAAATCAGCTACATATATTTTGCGTAAATACCAGTTAAATAGAAGGGTGTTGCGCTTAGTGGTTGAATTTATGTCTAAGTAAATTGGAACTTATTGATATTATTTTGTTTTTTGTGTTAGGTCTTTGCCTCGCCGTCTTGTCCGCCGAAGCTTCAGCGAAGGAGGAAGCCTCTTGCCTCGCCAAAGCTATAGCGGTGGCGTGTGGCGTAGACGGGGCGTGTTCCCGGAGCATTTCCCCTTTTTTTGTGTGCATAAAATCTGTCATTGACATATATGCATAAAGACTCTTGGGACAGCTATCAAAACAGCTTTATTTCGACACGACGAATGATTGGCTATTTGGCCTGTCCTGACGGGTTTGACTGAGGGACTTCTGGTGAGCCTCAGTCGAACCACTCACCCAAAGTCCTTGTCGAAGGGTACATGTCACCCGATGATTTATGGGGGTAAATTATAAAAAAATTATAAAAGATGATTGAGCTAATAGGTATAATATGCTATATACTTATCATTAAATAATGAGGATATTATACTATGAAAAATGGAAATACATATGACAAAGCCATAGAGGTTTTCCAATCCCAAGGTGGAATACTGAGAATCTCTGAAGCTATCAGCCTTGGCATCAACCCCAAGACGATCTACGTACTTCTTGAACAAGGAATAATAAAAAAGATTCATCGGGGTCTATATAAGCTGACCAATACACCGGATCTGTCCAACCCGGATCTTGTTATCGCAGCAAAAAAGATTCCAGATAGCGTTGTCTGTCTGATCTCTGCACTCCATTACCATAAAATCACAACTCAGATACCTCATTTTATCGATCTCGCCCTTCCCCATGGTCATCATCATCCCAAAATAGATTACCCTCCAATAAGAATCTTTAGATTTTCGGAATCATCATTTACAGCTGGTATTAAGATTTTTAAAGAAGAAGAAACTGATATAAAAGTATATGAACCAGCCAAGGCAATTGCCGATTGCTTTAAATTCAGAAATAAAATAGGCCTAGATGTAGCTATTGAGGCACTGAAAATAGCTTATAAAGATAAAAAGGCAAAACCCGCAGATATCCTGAAATACGCAAGGATCTGTAGAATAGAAAAAATCATAATGCCATATCTGGAAACACTTATATGAAGAAAGATATCAAGAATATTGCCCATTCAATTCATCAAAGGCTTTTGAATAAGGCTCGCGAAACAAGTCAGCCTTTTAATGCCATATTTCAACACTGGCAATGGCCAACAATGATGCATTTGACCAAAAGTGGAAGACAACCGGTCCATGGAAGGAGTAAAGATGAAGCAAAAATATAATCATATATGCCAATTTAAGGTGACGCTAAAGGATGCCAAACCGCCCATATGGAGACGTATTCAGGTACCTGAAACTTACAGTTTTTGGGATTTACATGTTGCCATCCAAGATGCAATGGGTTGGTACGATTGTCATCTTCATCAATTTGAATTTGGCAATCGTAACGACAGAAACAATCCTAAAATAGGTATTCCCAGCGAGGATGATGATATGTATGGAGAGAAAACGCTGGCTGGCTGGGAACAAAAAATATCAAAATGGTTTTCAACAGAAAACACGAAGGCTGATTACTGGTACGATTTTGGCGATGACTGGCATCATGAAGTCAAGCTTGAGAAAATTCTCCCCTGTGAAAAAGATATAAATTATCCCTACTGTATAGCTGGAAAACGATCATGTCCACCTGAGGATTGTGGAGGAGTCTATGGTTATGAAGATCTCCTTCAGATAATTAAAGAGCCCTCTCATTCAGAACACGAAAGCATGCTGGAATGGCTCGGTGGCGAATATGATCCCGAACAATTTAATATAGATGATATTACTTTTGATAATCCAAATGAGAGACTAAAAATGATGCGAGAAATTTAATTATGCAAATAATTCTTGGGACAACAGCTATCAAAACAGCCTTATTTCGACACGACGAATAACTGGCTATTTGAAAAAGCAATGCAAATGGAGATCACCGAGGCCTTTGATCAGATTTTAAAGACTCAGACCGAATTTAATTTCATGTGCATATATTTTATTGTTGACGTATATGCACATTGGTGTAAAATGTGCATATATATTAACTAATGGAGATATGCACATACTATGGAACCCAGTGCCAGAAAAGACAAAATAATCAATCATATCAAGGTGTTTGGACGTATCACCAGCAGTGAAGTCCAATCTCTACTGGATGTGCATAGAAATACCGCGCTCAAAGATTTAAAACGGCTCCTGCACGAAAATGTTATCCAATCTTTTGGCCGTGGTAAGGGGACGTTCTATCAGTTGATTGATCAGATAATATTTGAGCCCCAATTGATACAAGAACTTTTTACCGGAAAGCAAAAAATCAATTTAGAAAACTATTTCAAACAAGCAAAACGAAAATCCGTTTTTTTTGATAAGATTCAAAACCAGGCCCTAACCGCAAAGAGTGAATTTTGCCAAGTCATCATTAGCGCAACCAACAAAGAAGAAGCCAATAATATCTCTGATAATTTAGTAAAAAATAAACTCATTGCGGGTTCCCTTATTGTAAAAGGACCATCCAGATATTGGTGGAAGAATGAAATTGTTGAAAAGGAGTATCATAATATTCAGGCTTTTTCGTTGTTTACCAAAAAAGACAAAATTATTTTAGAAGTAAAAAAGATTCACAGCGATGAATGTCCGATCATTGCATTTTTGGCAATGGATGGAAACCTAGAGTTTTTGGATTGGATTAAAGAATCTGTATCTTAAAACAAAGTGGAATTTCAGCATAGAATTTCGAGACCATGATAATCCTGAAAAAATGCTAGAGAGGAACGTTATGTCATCAAAGGGGAAAAACAATACACTCATATGGTTCAATATGCTTTGTGCCGTTGGAATGGCAACCAGCGTTTTCACTGGGCAATTGAAAATTGTGATACCAACAACGTTTGGTACTATCGTTTTTCCGGCCTCTAATCTCTTTTTTGCATTTTTGACATTTCCTATTACTGATATCATAACTGACGTACTTGGAAAAAAGGAGGCAAGAACGACCGTATGGATTGGATTTGCAAGTCAAGTGATTACGATGGTGATCATTCAAGTATGTTTACTATTTCCTGGAGATACCTCTGCATTAGTTCCCTTTGCAATTGATGGATGGAAAGTTGTGACAGGCTCTTTGATAGCCTATTTCGCTGCTCAGTTCTGGGATATCTGGATATTTCATTGGATTAAGGAGAAGATTACAGGGGATCGTCATCTGTGGTTGCGTAACAACGCATCTACTTTTTCAAGTCAGTTAATTAATTCAACTTTGTTTATTGGTATAGTGTTTGGCCCCAAAGCCCTGCTTGTTATGTTGCCAAGTTCAATGCTGGTAAAATGGATTATAGCAGCGGCTGATACACCATTTGTCTATTTGGGACGTATGTATCTCCGAAAGAATGTAGACAAAAAAGATATTCAAAATGAAAAAGCGATGACGGAGAGATAGTTCAAGAGCTTCGTGATTATTAACTTGCTGCTCGTATAGATTTCACTCTTCAATTAGCGATTCATTGATCTACAAATCGGCATAAGAATTTCCGCTGAGTTTCTTGTACTTTGACCTCATATTCGACCGCATCATCTATTCCGGCTACACCAACAACGATTGTTTTGAAACTATCTGACTCCAAAGTAACCGTATGCCGTTTTGGAGAATATCCGGACCCCTTCACAATAAATCCATAATTTGTAATCTTCATATCAGTCTTACTCTTTATAGTCCTTCAAAATATCCCCATACATCAACCAAACAAGCGTTAAATAATATTATGGCTATTGCTAAGGCTAATGGTATGTCAAAAAATAACATACTTAAAGTGACCGTATTCTTGAGAGATATTGATAACTACTCTAAGTTTAATGAAGCATACGCAACCTTCTTCGAAGACAATTTCCCGGCAAGAGAATGTGTTGGTGTTGCGGGATTGCCGAAAGGGATTTTGGTGGGAATTTCTGCGATTTGTGGAAAATAACCAGAAAGAAGAAAAAAATATTTACTCCTTTAACTTTAAAACAGCAGCTGTTTTTCTATGAAGTATTTCTGCTAGATAGTTTGCTATGATTATAGAGCGTTTTGCTTTACCTGTAGTCTAGTCAGCGAAAACTGCGATATTACGATGGCTTTCGCTGGGTATATGCTTATAACCAGCGAAATACGAGCAAAAAGTTGACTTTTCGCTGGGTATGTGTTTATATCCAGCGAGAACATGCAAATGGAGGTATTTACTCATGAGTAAAATCATTGGAAGATATCAGGAGCTCAAGATATTAGAGGAGACTTATAACTCAGATGAGCCACAGTTTTTAGCCATCTACGGCAGAAGGAGGGTTGGTAAGACGTATCTTATAAGTGAGTTTTTTAAGGATAAGGGCGTATATTTTGAGCTCACGGGGACAAAAGATGCCAAGCTGCATGAGCAGTTGTTTAATTTTTCTGTTGAACTATCCCGCGTTTTTTATCGGGGGGAAAAAAGACCTTCTCCGGATAATTGGACCGAGGCGCTAAATCAACTCCGATGTGAGATCGAAAAGATTAAAAGCAATGAAAAGATCATTTTATTTTTTGATGAGCTTCCCTGGTTAGCATCTCGAAAGTCCGGATTTCTCCAAGCTCTAGAGCATTTTTGGAACAGATATATGTCGAGAAATAAAAATGTAATTGTTATTATTTGTGGGTCTGCTGCTTCGTGGATGATTGACAATATAATACATAACAAAGGAGGACTTCACGGAAGGGTTACAAAGCGAATTCAGCTCTTTCCATTCAGCCTGTCTGAGACAGAAGAGTTTCTGAAGGCACGAAACATCAATTTAGAAAGGAAACAGCTTATTGAAATTTATATGGCTATGGGAGGAGTGGCACAATATCTGAAATATATTGAAAGGGGGAGCTCTGCTACTCAAACAATTAATGATCTCTGTTTTGTCCCCAACGGGCCCTTATTCGATGAGTTTGAAATACTCTACAAATCGTTATTTGATAATTATGAAATTCATATAAATATAATAAAGGCCCTCTCAAAATCGCTATCAGGTCTTACTAAAGAGGAATTGCTAGATAAAGTAGGGTTAAAATCCGGCGGAACATCAAGCAAGATAATTGAGGAATTGCGAAGATCCGGTTTTATTGCATATATTCCAGCTTTTGGTAAAAAGAAAATAGGGGGAAAGTATAGATTGATCGATGAATACTCACTTTTCTATTTGATTTGGATAGCTGGAGTTTCAAAGACTATTCTCGAAGGAAGAGATAAGGACTATTGGTTTAAAAAGCGGACCACCAAGGCATGGACCACATGGTGCGGATATGTATTCGAAAATATTTGTCTCAAACATATTGCTAAAATCAAAGAGACCCTTGGTTTATCAGGCATAAGCACCAAGGAGTCGGGATGGTCTTATGTTCCTTCAAGGAGTAAAGAGGAGAGTGGGGCGCAGGTTGACCTAGTTATAGACCGGGCAGATAATTGCATTAATCTATGTGAGCTGAAATATTATAATTCAGAATTTGTGATAGACAAAGAATATGCAAAAAAACTGGAAGATAAAAAACGGATATTTAAAGAGCAAACAAAAACAAACAATACATTGTTTACAACCATGATCACAACTTATGGTACGAAAAAGAATATATACTATAATTCTGTTGTAGATAATCAACTAACTATGGATGTTCTTTTTTAAAAAAGAAAAAGGTTATATGGAGTTTAAAAATTTATTATTAATATCTGTTTCGATTTTTTTTATTGCATCCTGCAGTGGTGGTAGTTCCATACCAAACACTTGCAACGCCACAAAATATATTCCATTCAACTATACACTTGAAAGCGATCATGTTGCCATTCAAACGGATAATGGAATCCTAAAGGTTGCCATCAACCCATTTGCCGCCTATGCTCTTCCACACACAGGGCATGCAGGTGGCAAAGCATCGTCCGACTGGGCTGGACTCTGGGCAACGGATTATAGTGATCTTACTTATCTTGGCGGAGGCGATGGCAGCGCACCGTGCAATGAAGGTGATGTCTGTGGAATTCCTGAAGCTGATATCGACGCAAAGAATCCAAATTATATTGCACCAACTGATAATTTCCAAATAACAAGTGTGGTGATGACTGAAGAAACAACCATTTACTATAACACCGTTGAACATTGGATAGTTTCGGCTGAGCTATGCGGCGGTTATTATAAATATACCATGGGACATATGGCAAATATCGCAGAGGACCTGAGAAATAAAATGGTGGCAGCTGGTTATACTGATCCCTGGAGTGGAAATTTTGAAATCGACGAAAATTTAATTACAGGTGCATCTATTAATTTAAGCGCCAATGAGGAGATCGGCCAACCGCAAGTACAGGCAGAGGAAATCGGCGAATATGACGGTTATTTAAAGGGGCCTGGATCTATTCCGCAAAGCCCGATGGCACAAATTGAATACAGTATAGATAAACATGATGGTACCAGAATAAATAGATACTCGCTTGAAAGCGAAACCGACAGAGCCACGTATGAAGCAATGATTACAAACGAGGACTCAACTTTGCGCTCCTTTAGATATGAACATGACTACCTCCATCCTTGGTTATGGCGCGCAGAAATGTATCTATCTCGTATAGATTGCGTGTATTGCAACAATCCTCCAACTGATATCTTTGCGATGAATCAAATGGGAAATTGGTGGGAATATGACGGCCCCGATTGTCTGGCTGGAAATAATATGTGCGATCACGTCTTTGTAATTCATCCAATATACAAAAGTTCTAGTTTTTACGATTCATCATACTATCATTCTTCGGACGTTTCATATCTAGCCTACATGCACACCTACGGTGATGTTGATTCTGATAAAAAAGGTGAGGTTATTTATCCAGCCTCGCCGGACGATACGCGCGGCACAATGACTATTAAGTGGCGACTTGTTGGTGCAGCTGAAGAAACAATGGTGACATACCATGGTTTGAGCTATTTTTTAAATAACGATACAAATATTTTAAAAATTGCCTGGAACAATGCAGTCAACACCGAAGCCACGGTTACACATCCGTCAATTCCCGACGCCGACACGGTATGCAATGGAATCACTATCATGTGTTATACGTATTGGAGAGAAAACCTGGGAACGTATAGCGATATATAAAAGCTTGAAACTAATTCTTGGGACAGCTCATCGTGTCCCCAGACTCCGAAGTTATTTACTTCCTATGCGCCGCTGGGAGAATATTTTTTCGTATGCGAATGCTCTTTGGTGTGACCTCGACCTGTTCATCATCACGAATAAACTCTATTGCCCACTCCAGCGTCAGTGGAATGGTTGGAGTTAGAATGATATGTTCATCTTTACCCGATGCGCGCATATTTGAAAGTTTCTTTTCTTTGCAAGGATTGACATTCAAGTCGCGCCCGCGATTGTGTTCGCCTATAATCATTCCCTCATAGACAGGGACACCTGCTCCAACAAACAGAAAGCCCCGTGGTTCCAGGTGAAATAGGCCGTATGCGACCGAGACACCTTTGCGATCTGCGACAAGAGAACCCGCTGTACGACTTTGAATATTTCCACGATATGGTTCATACTCTTGTACATATGAATTCATGAGCCCTGTGCCCTTAGTATCTGTGAGGAACTCATTTCGGTATCCAATCAACCCTCGCGAGGGGATAGAAAATTCAAGACGTACGCGACCTGTGCCATGATTTACCATGTTGATCATTCGGCCAAGTCTCTTTGACACCTTCTCCGTAACAATGCCCGTATAGTCTTCATCAATATCGATAAATAGATGTTCTATCGGTTCAAGTTTAACCCCGTTGACTTCTTTCATGATAACTTCAGGGCGGCCAACGCTAAGTTCAAAACCCTCACGACGCATCATCTCTATAAGAATGGCCATTTGCAATTCGCCTCGACCCTTGACCACAAAACTGTCCGCAGTTTCTCCTGGTTCAATCCTAAGGGCAACATTGTGGAGGGTTTCTTTTTGCAGGCGCGCTAAAATTTTTCGTGATTGAACGTGCTTCCCCTCAAGGCCGGAAAAGGGAGATGTGTTAATCATAAACTTCATTGAAACCGTTGGTTCGTCGGCGATGAATCTCTTTAGGGCCTTTGGTGTAGAAGCTGTGCAGATCGTATCCCCAATCTTGACATTTTCAATTCCTGAGAGCGTAAGGATATCGCCCGGTTCCACTGATTCTACATCTTTGATGTGAATGCCGTCGTAAACTTGAAGGCTTAATACCTTGAGTGGCCGGGGAATGTCATCCTCGGCGATGCAAACCAGGTTGTCATTTTTATGGACCTGGCCATTAAAGACGCGTCCAATTGCAAGGCGACCAACGTAATCCGAGTAAGCGAGGTTTGTTACCAGCATCTGAAATGGTTCATCTGGGTCAAAAGTAGGTGCGGGTATTTCATCAACTATCGCCTGAAACAGTGGAGCAAGGTTATCACCTTTTTCTTCCAATGTTTTTTTGGCAATTCCTTCTTTAGAGATAGCGTACAGAACAGGAAAATCTATCTGATTATCATCGGCATCCAGATCGATAAACAAACTATAAATTTCGTCCAACACCTCTTGGCTGCGGGCATCTTTTCTGTCGATCTTGTTGACTACAACTATGATTTTGAGATGTGCCTCCAATGCCTTCCTAAGAACAAAACGAGTCTGTGGCAGGGGACCCTCGGAGGCGTCGACTAGCAAAATAGCACCATCGACCATCTTTAAACCTCTTTCGACCTCGCCACCAAAGTCGGCGTGTCCGGGGGTGTCGATGATATTTATCTTTATGCCTTTGTAATAAACGGCACAATTTTTTGACGCAATGGTTATGCCGCGTTCCCGCTCAAGGTCCATACTATCCATAATTCGATCATCAACGTCCTGATTTTCACGGAACGTACCGCTTTGTCTGAGCATGAAGTCGACTAGGGTGGTTTTGCCATGATCGACATGGGCGATGATCGCCACATTTCTAATAGTAGTGTTTTGATTTAGTGTCTTCATAGGGCGCGGAGACTCTCATAAAACGCAGAAATAAGCAAATTATATTATTTGAAACCGGGGGGATATGCGCGGAATTACGATTATTCCCTTGATAATTCCCATCCAACCGAATACATCTCGGAGATACTGAGATAGAAACAGGATGAACACGGATGAACGCGGATATGGTTAGGGTTTCTATTACACAGATAGCTGGGTACGTAATATTTTGTTTCTGAATAAAGGAAAAGTGCAGATTCAGCAATCTTTGCGGTTAACTCAACCCAAAAAATATCAGCGTTAATCAGCGTTAATCCTGTTTCAATAAAGGAGGGAAAGATGTGCGCTTATTCAACTTATGATGAAATTTACACTGCAAGTATTGAGAATCCCAATGAATTTTGGGGAAACGAGGCAAAAAAGATTCATTGGTTTACCCCATTTACAAAGGTATTAGATGATTCCAACCCACCCTTTTTCAAATGGTTCGAGGGGGGAACAACCAACCTTTGCTATAATGCGATAGATCGTCATTGTGCAGCGGGCAAAAGCAATAAGCCCGCTCTAATTTGGGAGAGTACGGAAGAAAACAAGACAATAACCTATACCTATGGTGATCTTAAAAGGGAGGTTTCGCGTTTTGCTTCTACGATCCAGAGCATGGGGATTAAAAAGGGTGATCGTGTCATTATATATATGCCGATGATTCCAGAGGCCGCATTTGCGATGCTGGCAACGGTTCGTATTGGCGCAATTCATTCTGTTGTCTTTGCGGGATTTGCAACAGAGTCGTTGGCGGAACGTATCGATGATTGCGAAGCCAAGATGATAATTACAGCGGATGCTGCAAAGAGGCGCGGAAAGGTTGTTCCATTAAAACCCCTCATCGATAAGGCCCTGACAGAAACAAAAAAGAACTCAATTAAAAAAGTAATTGTATTCGACCGTGGATTTACAAGGTGTGAAATGAAGGGTGAACGTGATATCTTTTGGAACAATGCAATTGGCAAATTCGGTAGTGATAATATTGATTGTGTTCCGGTGGAAAGCTCGCATCCTTCGTATATTCTTTATACATCGGGCACAACGGGAAAACCCAAGGGCGTTGTCCGAGATACCGGTGGACACATTGTGGCGCTTAACAGCTCTATGGATCAAGTCTATGGCGCAACGGATGAAGACATCTTTTGGTCCACATCAGATATTGGCTGGGTTGTGGGGCACAGTTATATTGTTTATGGTCCGTTGATTCGTGGTGTTCCAACGATAATGTTTGAGGGAACACCCGATTATCCAGATGCAAGTATCTGGTGGAAGACTTTGGAGAAACATAAAGTGTCTGTTATGTTTTCTGCTCCAACCGCCATTCGTATGCTTAAAAAATTTCCAGCGGATGTAATTACAAAACATAATACATCCTCCTTGAAGAGATTATTTTTGGCAGGGGAGCCCCTGGATGAACCAACATATGAATGGGCGACAAAGGTTTTGGGTGTAAATATAATCGATCATTATTGGCAGACAGAGAGTGGTTGGCCAATGCTTGCAAATATGGCCGGGGTTGAACTGCTTCCATTAAAGGCGGGATCGCCAACAAAACCCGTTGTTGGATACAAGATGGAGATTGTGGATGAGATGGGCAATTCTGTAACGGCAAATACCAAGGGGCATTTAATCGTTCATCCACCGATGCCTCCAGGGATGATGTCAACCGTTTGGGGTGAGGATGATCGTTATGTTGAAACGTATTGGCAAAAATTTCCAAATATGATGGTGTACGCAACGGGTGATTATGCCCAAGTAGATGAGGATGGATACTATAGGTTACTTGGTCGTTCTGACGAGGTCATCAATGTGTCGGGACATCGTCTTGGAACGCGTGAAGTGGAAGAGGTGATATCTCAAAGTCAGTATGTAGCAGAAGCAAGTGCGGTTGGTGTTAAGGATGAGCTGAAGGGTGAGGCGATTGCTTCATTTGTTGTTTTAAAAAATGGAGTAGAGCCGAGTGAGGATGTAGTAAAGGATATTAAAAAACTCGTTCGGGATAAGATCGGCCCAATCGCCATCCCAAGGGACGTTAATTTTGTTAAGATGCTTCCCAAAACCAGATCTGGCAAGGTAATGCGCCGGGTGCTGAAGGCAATTTGCGAGGGTGAAAAACTTGGAGATTTATCCACGATAGAGGATGGCGCAAGTGTGGATGAGATCCAAAGGGCCATAAATGAAATGTAATTATTATAACACCACAGAAGCGCTGAATTATTATGAACACGCTGAATTTGTTTTATATATTATAATATTTTCTGCGTATTCTTGAATCTTCTGTGTTTCTGTGGTGAATACAAAGGACAACAATGGAAATTGCAATCATAGGTTTACCGCAAAGTGGAAAGAGCACGCTCTTTCAGATCATGACGGGTATTAAGAGTTCTGAAGTCTATGGCGAGACGTGCATCAAAGGTTTTTCAAAGATTCCAGATAGACGCTTTGATAAGCTTGTTGAAATATTCAAACCTCAGAAGATAACCCCCGCCTCTGTTCCATTTTTGGATATCAGCGCCTCGGGTGAAAAGGCCTGGAATGTCGTCAGACAGGAGATCTCCGGGGTTGATGCCCTGATCCATGTAGTTAACGTATTCGATACGAAAAATGTAGATGAGATTATCAAGCGGTATCAAAAATTAAGTGATGAAATGGTTTTTGCTGATCTTATGGTTGTTGAAAATCGTATTGGAAAGTTAAATAAACTTCCTGTTAATGCATTGAAGGCAGAAGAAAAGATACAAAAAGATGTTTTTCCAAGGATTAAAGACGAGCTTGAGGCAGGTAAGACTATACGCAAAATTAATCTAAACGATTCTGAATGGAGTGCAATAAAAAGTTTTGCGTTTTTAACGCTAAAACCTGAACTTGTTGTCTTAAATATTTCAGAAAATGTAGCGGGCCTTGAAGAAAAATTTAAGAGCCTGGGTGCAACGGTTATAGCTGTTTGTTGTCAAACAGAGCTTGAGATATCGGAGTTGGATACCGAGGATAGGCTGGATTTCTTAAACGATCTGGGGATTTCAACCCCTGCGTTTGAACTGGTTATCCAAAGCGCCTTTGCGCTGCTGGGGCGAATCTATTATTTTACCGTTGGTGAGGATGAGGTCCGTGCCTGGGTTATCAAAAAAGGGTCCACTGCCCCAAGGGCCGCCGCTGCCATTCATGCGGATTTCGAGCGTGGATTCATCAAGGCCGAGGTCGTAAGTTATGATGATTTCATGAACTTTGGAAAGGACCTGGGTTCAGTTAAATCTGCAGGCAAACTTCGTCTTGAGGGAAAAGATTACATCGTGCAAGATGGAGACATAATAAGTTTCAGGTTTAATGTGTAAGGTTTGTTTATTCTTTTTTCTCGGGTTCTCTTGTAATTGTACAATCTAAATCCACGGAGCTGCCAATTCTTGCTCCACTGCCACCATAATTAATCTTAAAACCCTTAACGTAGTGACTTGCAGATGTACAAAAACGCATTTCGTGACCCCGATAAATTTTTGAGGTTCCCGGGGCTATCTTTGCAAGTTCACTGGCTGCCGTTTCAACTTTCGTTCTTACCGTTGATCCAGTTTTGTCTCCGTCATCTCTACATTGTAACTCATCGCCACAAAGGCACATGGCTTTTCCTCAACTTTTTTGGATGTGGCATTGCATGGTTTATAATCATAGGTACCTTCAAGCTCACATTTTGGTGCATTATCAACAGGTTTTAGATCTCCACCTTTAAACATAATTTAACCTCCAAGTTTGTTATAGTATATTATCGGGTTTTAGGGGTGCAAAAGTTGTCCGTTTAGTGTGTATTTTGGAAAAAATGTTATTTTAAGGGCGATGGCTAACATCCTGAAATTACGGGATTTATTTGCACTGGACAAAGTATTGTAGAAATTGTAGTAAGGGCAGATTGATTTGCCCGCCTACGTTCCCTAAGGAACTACGGCGAGGCGATGTTATAAGTAAAAAACTTGTTTTTTGCTTATAACATCGGAGAGGTGACCGAGCGGCCGAAGGTGGCACCCTGCTAAGGTGTTGTACCGAATGGTACCCTGGGTTCGAATCCCAGCCTCTCCGCCAAAAGGCAGCGCTAGATGTCTTTAGACGTGGAATGAAGAAATGAATTTTTGAGATTTGTTATTTCGAAACAAAAAAACCGCCATTTAGATTTTGATTGAAATAATTAAATATCCTTCGGATTGATAATACGTAATTTTCTGTTCCATCGTAAAGACCCTCGATTTTTCCCGCTTGTGCGAATGTTGCGGCCCTGTCGTTACAACTGTTGTATGCGGCTGCGATTGCCTCGTGTGATGCTGCGCACGGTCTATAGATAAGTATGGAATCTTTACATGTATTATTGTTGAAGTACGCGGCGATATCCTTTGAACTCCACTTTGTTCCCCTTAAATTTGAGGCGATTTGTTCCATCTTTCTTTCGACAATGATGAACATTAAATAGATCGATTTTTCCGCATCGGTGACCATTGTCTCAAAATCTTCATTGATACTACCCTTAACATAATCTCGGGCGTCTTCGTATGTTTTAACGCGAATTTGACCAATTCCACGCGCCGCTTTATTGCTTGCCTCCAGGGCGTAGGCATCATTTCCCTCTAGGCCGATCCTTGCATTGATTCGGGAGATTTCCCTGCCGACATCGTTATGTTCCTTGGCGCCTATTATATCGGACCACCCCTGCTCTGTATAAATTAGCGACTTTATCAGCTCTTTGGATATCAGCTTATCTATAGTTAAATGTTTCAATCCCTTAATTTGGCATCGAATGTCCTTTTCTTTAATTTTGGCAATTGCCTTCTCGATTGCCTTATCAAGAAAGGCCTCTCCCTCTTTGATCAACCATGGACAATTATCTACAAGTGTCTGTTCGTAAATTTTTGGTGAATCAGCGCGCTTTCGGACAGCTAATATAACTATGTTTTCATCCTCGGGTTTGAATCTTTTTTCTTTTGTTTCGACAAAGAATTTGTTTTCACCCTTGTCATAGAAAAGATAGATCCATTTCCCGGGTTTGGGGAAACCGTCGACAAGTTTTTTATATTCCTTTTGAGGCTCTTTAAGATTTACCTGTTCGGCTATAAGTTTTATCGGATCCTTTGTTTTTTTATTTTTCTTGTAGGCATCTTTCAGAAAGACCTCAAACTCCGATGGAGTCATGTTTTCCGCGCGCTTTAATAGGAAGGATGAATATGCCTCCAGATATTTGAGATATTCGGATTTTGTAAGTTTTTCCGAATTGATTTTTCTTTTTGCAAAGATATCCATTTCAAGTTGAAGATCGCGAAGTAGGCTTACACAACTCATGGCCTTTGATCGCGGCATGTTTTTCAGTTTCGGTGTAATCGCCAGAATTAATTGCCTATTTGAATTAAAACCTTGATCCTCTATTTTACTCCACATACGAGAGATTTTAGGAGCTGCAGCAAAAAGTTTCTTTTGCTTCATTGGATCAAGAAGGATCTTTCGAAGATCGGTTCTTGATATTCCATCTGAATCGAATTTTTGTGGCAATTCCTCAAGACTTATCGTTGAATCCGCGTTTGTGTCATATTCAAAAAAGATATCAGTCAAAAGCTGGTTTCTATTTGTGACTTCAGTTATGTTTCTTTTCGGCTCAGACAAGACGCCTCCGATAATAGTGAATCAGTACTAAAGCCTACCCCTCCCTCAAGGGAGGGGTTAGGGCGTAAAGCCCCGTGGGGGCCACGCCCCTTTACGGGGGAGGGTGGTAACAATTGTTGGTGCCACCTCCACCTGCCCTCCCCCTTCAGGGGGAGGGCTAATGAGTGTATTGTTATTATCGTCAATCCGTAGTGGGGAAGTTTCGGTTGGCCCGAAAAATGAGCTCTAAGATAACCTCCCGATATTATACAACAATATCGATATGCACTGCTCAATTTCAAAACCTTCCTTAAAAAGGGGTCCCCTTTTTAAGGAAGGTTGTAATTAATTGCTGTCTGCACTTGCAGCGTCCAATAAAAAACAGTTGGCTTTTGGATTCGAAATCAGCTATTAGGCAGATATGTTAAGGATTTCAGAGAAATTAGTATATTCTTTAAGAGATGTGATCCAAAAGGCCCATATTTCTCCTGAAATGGTTGAAAAGTACAACGAATTTAAGGGAAATGTGGTCTTTTTGGGTAAAGTTGTTGTAAAAATACCCCTTTTATTTCAAAGTTTGGAAAAGATTCTGGAAAAGAGAAAAGCGATTGTGAATAGTCAATATTCGATGATGCAGTTACCTAATCAACCCGAATGGTATCCAAAAAATTTACATATTACCTTTGATGATGGACCATCGGAGCTTGCCTCGTATATTTTAAGAGTTCTTCGAGAGAATGATGGTGTCAAGGCAACATTTTTTCTGGATGGCAAAACGATAGAATATTTTTTCAAAAAAAAGCCAGAGAGAACGCGAAAGATTCTACAGAAGATGATAGATGAAGGACACCAAATCGCCTACCATTGTTATTATCACTGCCACTCTAAAGAGGTTGCAGAAAAATACAAATTTGGTTGTCACGGAAGGCTCTTTGACAACTTCACTACGAGGCACGTAAAGGAAGATTTTAAAAGATTTAGCGAGGCGTTGGATGAAGCGCTGGGCTATCATTATGACGTTAGATTGGGAAGAATCCCGGGATCAAAGAGATATACTAGGCAGCGCATTAAAGACGCTTATCGAGAGTTAGGTCTTGAGGTACCCAAAAGATGGCATTTTCACGATATGCCACCTAAAGATGGAAGCTGGAACGATAGCCACTTTTGGAATCTTATGAAAAACAAAGGACGAATGAGTCATTTCGTTGCCGAAAAAATCATCAAAAATCCGAAAGAATTCATTGTGCTCCTCCATGAAAAACCATTAAGGGGAAAATTT
The DNA here is from genome assembly GCA_964536295.1 of uncultured Pseudomonadota bacterium. Classification (GTDB taxonomy): domain Bacteria; phylum UBA10199; class UBA10199; order CAZHVX01; family CAZHVX01; genus CAZHVX01. The sequence goes on along the minus strand of CAZHVX010000006.1, from coordinate 8,616 downwards.
CTTGATATATTATTAAAGGAAGTAAAAAAACAACAATTGCCAAAGGTGGAAAATTAGTATAATTTCCAAATATGATTAATTACTATCAAATTTTAGAAGTCAGTCCGCGTTCAGATCAAAAAACAATTAAAGCTGCGTATCGCACACTAATGTTTAAGTACAAGTGTCACCCTGATTTAGGGGGAAGCGAAAAACTGGCACGTCAGATCAATGAGGCATATGAGGTTTTGGGTGATCCTAATAAACGTCAGAAATATAACGGCACCCTTGGGCCGGAGAACTTTGAATCCAAACGAGATGGCCTAAATGATCTGGAAAGGCGTCGCGTACCTCGTGTTAGCGTTGATTTTAAAGTAAAATATAAAGCCGGAAGTGCCGACTTTGCGCCGGCAAGGATTCTGGATTTGTCATATCTTGGTTGTAGGTTACAGACCAAGGATCTCTTGGAGGATGGAACGCGAGTCACAGTTGATATTGATGGGAAGAAGATAGATGGAGTTGTGAGGTGGAAGCGCATGTTTCATCCATCAATTTTTCAAAGGATTCATGAAGCAGGTATTCAGTTTGTAAGGGAATTTGAAGAAATTGATCAAGTAAGTTTATAGAGCTTAGAGCTTAGCTGAGAGCTGAGAGCTGAGAGTTGAGAGTTTTTTCTCAGCTAAAATCTAAGCCCTCTCAGCTAATAACATCTACATTCATATAAGATCTCAATACATCAGGCACAACTACAGAACCATCTTCTTGCTGATAATTTTCTAGGATAGCCACAACGGTCCTTCCAACGGCAATGCCACTTCCGTTTAGTGTATGTATAAACTGAGTTTTCTTGCCATCCTTAAATCTAATGTTGGCGCGCCTTGCCTGAAAATCACCGAAATTCGAACATGATGAGATCTCTCTATATATATTTTGAGCGGGTAGCCAAACCTCCAAATCGTAAGTCTTTGTAGAAGAGAATCCAAGGTCCCCAGTACATAAAGATACAACGCGATATGGGAGTCCAAGTTGTTTTAAAACCTCTTCGGCATTGGCGGTTAATTTTTCAAGCTCATTATATGAAGTTTCAGGGCGTGAAAATTTTACCAGTTCAACTTTATTGAACTGGTGCTGACGAATCAATCCCTTCACATCCTTTCCATATGATCCAGCTTCGCTCCTAAAACATGCAGTGTAGGCGGCGTAGCAAATTGGAAGAGAGCTTGCGTCTAATGTTTCATTTGCAAAGATATTTGTAACGGGAACCTCTGCGGTTGGTATCAAGTAGAGACCGGAGGTTGTTTTGAAGAGATCTGCTTCAAATTTTGGAAGCTGACCCGTTCCAATCATCGATTGTGCATTTACCATAAAAGGTGGAAAAATCTCGGTATAACCGTGTTTTGTTGTATGTAGATCAAGCATGAAATTAATAAGTGCGCGTTCCAGCTTTGCGCCCAGGCCCTTATACAGAGCGAATCTGGCGCCAGAGATCTTTGCTGCGCGTTCAAAGTCGATGATATCCAAAGCTTCCGCTATTTCAACGTGATCCTTTGGCGTAAATTTAAATTTTCTGGGCTTTCCCCACTTTCTCTCTTCGCGATTGGCAGATTCGTCCTTACCTACAGGAACAGATTCATGTGGTAGGTTTGGAATCTCTAAGAGGATTCCCTTTACTTCGTCTTCAACCGCCGTTATCTCTGGGCCAATTTCCTTTACACGCTTAGAAACCTCTTGCATGGATGTGATAACCTTAGATGCGTCTTTGCCTTCTTTTTTTAGTGTAGCGACTTCCTTTGAAACTTCATTCTGTTTGGCGCGAAGGTCATCGAACTCTTTTTGAAGGTGTTTTCTTTTGTTGTTGATTTTTTCTAATTTAGAAAAATCAAAGTCGGTACCACGTTTTTCAAGGGCTTCTTTAATTATACCAATATTTTCCAATACAAATTTTAAATCCAGCATAATGCCTTAATGGTTAGATAGTTGAATGGTTAAATTAGTATAACCATTCAACCATTTTAACCATTTAATAATTATTTACCAAGTTCCTGTTCTATAATCTCCACGAATGCTTCGTATGGGCGTGTGCCGGAGATCATGATTCCATTTATAAAAAAGGCTGGGGTTCCGGTTACACCGATATCCTTACCTGCATTTACGTCTCTGTCGATGTCATCTGAATATTTTTCCTTTGTAAAACAATCTGAAAACTTTTTCATATCGATTTTTAAGTTTTTTGCATATTCTTTTAAATTGGATTCTTTTAGATTTTTCTGATTTTCGAATAACATATGCTTGTATTCCCAAAATTTATCCTGCTCATTTACGCAAGCGGCTGCCAGATGTGCCTTTCTTGCGTTTTTGTGAAAATTTAATGGGAAGTTTTTGAATACCAGTTTAACTTTGTCTTTGTATGTTTCCATTAATTTGACAATGGTTGGTTGAATTTTTTGACAGAATGGACATTCGAAATCCGCAAATTCAATTAAGGTGATTGGGGCGTCTTTTGGGCCCAGAAATGGATCGCCAGATATGTTTATTTTTTTTCTTGGGGTTTCCATCTTTACATCAATTTGGTATTTTTCCTTCAGTTTTGAAATAAGGTCACTTTTTTCTTTGCGGATCTTGGATTGTGTTAGATACGAATTAACCTGTGGCTTTAACTCATTATATGATTTTTTTGAGGAACCCCGTTTTTCCTTATAAAAGGCCTTAATCTCATCCTCTGTTGGAGGGACTATCTTTGCATTGACCTCTTCCTGAAGAAACTGGGGCACGGTTTTATGGGCCTCTTCTGCAGCGATCTGAAGGAGTTTTTCCTCAATAAGTTGGTCCAAAACCGTTCTTTTTGTGTTGTAGATCTGAAGCCTTAATTTAGATAGCTGGTTTTCTGCCTTTTTCTCTAACTCAGCGTCATAAATAGCTTTATTTCCTACCGTTGCTACAGTAGGGGATGTATTGCATGAAACGAGCAGCCCGCAAAGCGTCACCAGCAAGGTTAGTAATAATAATGCCTTCTTCATAACGTATCCCCCAAATGGTTAATTTCAGGGGATCAAGGTAACACCACCGAGGTTCAAGTTCAACGAAAAATTAATAAAGATGTAGGTCTTCTTTTGTTGCGAAGTCTTGTTAATAATGATACGTCCCCACATTAAGTGAGAAGGTGATACTTCAGTTGACGCCACCCTCACTTCCACCCCCACCTAGCCTCCCCCTTTCCGCCAAAGGCGGATCAGCCTCTGGCTGAAGGGGGAGGTAGGCTAAGGTTTGGAAACAATTATAGGGTGATATATAGATTGACGCCACCCTCACCCCGCCTATCTTGCGATAGGCCGCCCTCTCCCTTAGGGAGAGGGAGATTAAAGTTCGGAAACAATTATAGGAGGGGTTATGTTTTATGCAGGAAACATCGAACAATTTGTTAAAAAGGTAGAGGCGGATGATGTAAAGTTTATTCAGCTCCAGTTCACCGATTTTTTTGGCACAATCAAAAGCGTTACCATCCCAATTGAGCGTCTCCCCGAAGGTCTCGAAAAGGGACACTGGTTTGATGGAAGTTCAATAGAGGGGTTTGCCCGTATTGCGGAGTCCGATATGTATCTGCAGCCTGATATGTCAACATACGCCATCCTTCCATGGGGCGCCAGGCAAAGGCGCGAGGCAAGGTTGATATGCGATGTTTGTAAGCCAGATGGTGAGGCCTTTGAGGGGGATCCCAGGTATATACTTAAGAAGGTGGTTAGTGAGGCCCATGAGATGGGATTTGAGTACAACGTTGGACCAGAGCTCGAATTCTTTTTATTTAAACCCACAGATACTGGAAAAATAGTTGCGGATCCACATGATGTGGCTGGCTATTTTGATTGTGCCCCAAGGGATTTGGCCAATGAAGTAAAGAGAGATATCGTTTTTGCATTAGAGGAGATGGGCCTTGAGGTTGAGATGAGCCATCATGAGGTTGCTCCCGGTCAACATGAAATAGATTTCAAATATAACAAGGCCGTGAAGACGGCGGATGAGGCGGCAACTTTCAAAACTGTAGTGAAGTCGATTGCAAGTCAACATGAACTGTATGCTACTTTTATGCCGAAGCCAATTTTTGGTGTAAATGGCAACGGAATGCATGTGCATCAAAGTCTATTTGATATGAAGACAAATCAAAATGTTTTTTATGATGCAAATGGAGAATATCATTTAAGTGATCTTGCAAGGCACTTTATTGCCGGGCAACTTCACTATGCAAGGGGAATATCGGCCATTCTTGCCCCAACGGTTAACTCATACAAGAGATTGGTGCCTGGTTATGAGGCGCCCGTTTATATATGCTGGGCGCAGATTAACCGTTCGTCTTTGATAAGGATTCCAAGGTATTCAAAGGGACGTGAACAATCTACACGTGCAGAGCTTAGATGCCCAGATCCAAGTTGCAATCCATATTTGGCCTTTGCCGCAATGCTAAAGGCCGGGCTTGAAGGTATCAAAAATAAAATGCAACCACCAAAACCAGTTGAAGAAGATGTGTATTCATTGGATGAAGAAAAGAGAACCGCAAAAAATATAAGTACGTTGCCAGGTTCATTGGGTGAGGCCATTTACGAACTTAGTCGTTGTGAAATAATGTCAGATCTCTTTGGCGAACAACAATTCAAAAGATTTATTGAGGCAAAGAAGTGTGAATGGAACGAGTACCGTATTCAGGTAACCTCCTGGGAAGTTGACAAATATCTGGAGAGAACCTAGCCTACATTACATCAACCAAATAACGATATGGGCGAGGTCGCCTATAATCGTGCACTGAAGCAAATGGCATTTATTTTAATCGATGGATATAATTTTATTCGCCAGGTTGAACCCTACAAAATGATTGAGGGCAAGGGCCTGGTTTACGGCAGAGAAGAACTTCTAAAAGATTTGGAAGCCTATGGGTGCAGGACGGGACATCATATAACTGTAGTTTTTGATGCAACCGGATCACCATTTTTTGAAGAGTCACAAGAACGCTATGCAGGGATAGATGTTATTTATACTCAACGCGGCGTTTCTGCGGATCAGAGGATTGTAGGAATTGTAAAGGAACATTCGGATGCCCACTATGATGTTGTGGTAGTTAGCGCCGATAAATTGGTTCAGTATGGTACGTTACAAAACGCTGGTTTTACGCTTTCCCCAAGGGAGTTTGATTTGGCAATAAAAGGGGGGACGGCTCTTTCATATTAAAGTAGACAGGAATTCACCTTTACGGTAATATTTCTGCGATTCCGGGATGTGGCCTAGTCTGGTAAGGCGCTTGCTTCGGGAGCAAGAGACCGGCGGTTCGAATCCGCCCATCCCGACAATGTTTTTTACTGGTTTCCCGACAGGCGTCGGGATAGCATCTCCTAATCGCCCAGCACCATTCGGTGCTAGGCTCAAGGGTCTGCTACGAATCCAGTCGTCCCGACTAAAGGCATTTTTTATTTTGTGTGGGATTTTATTTTAGCTGGGATTTGATCTAGTTTGAAAAGTTTTGGCGCCAATTCCATATGTTCTGGTTTCATATTTATTCGGGAATAGAACTGGGCGAGTTTGTCTTTCATCTCAATAAATTCTTCGAAATCCATTTTTTCATTCAAATAAATGAAATTATCTTTGTTGATATCTAACTTGAAAGAATGATCCTTAAGCTTGGACCAATCCATATCGTAGCTGACAAGCCCCTTTTCCATTGCATAGTTCCAAAGTGGGGTCGTTGGTTGAGGAACCAGCGCGTTAATTTCTATCTCCAAGAGTTTGTGTTCATTGAGTTCAATGAAGTCGTAGATTTTTTCAAGGTCTTCCCTGGTTTCGTGTGGGGATCCAATAAGGAAAGACAAGGACACCTTCATCCCTGCGTTGTAAATCAGATCTATTGCTCGTTGATGTTGTTCTATGGAGGCGCGCGGCCCCTTTAGATATTTGAGGATACTATTAGTGGCGGATTCAATTCCTATCGCCACATAGAAGAAATTCATCTCCTTTAGGATATCAACGATTTCCTCATCTATTAAATCGCTCCTGGACCACCCTCCAAAGGTCATGTTGTTCGTTAACCCCTCTTTTTTCATAAGCTTAAGGATTTTTTGAAGTCTTTTTTTGTTAAGGGTGAAAATATCATCAAAGAAACGAATATGTGGTGGATTAAAATCATCTACAATCTGTTTAAGTTCTTCTACAACGCGTTTTGGAGAATGCTCCCGATATTTTTTCCAAAGATTAGGGGTTGAACAAAATGAACAGTGAAAGGGGCATCCGCGCGTTGTCACAATGTGAGGCAGACCAATTTTTTCAACCCATCTCTTTCGATCAGGTATTGGAATTTTGTCTAAATTAGAGATGAGTTTTCTGGATTTTGTGTAGATAAGTTTATCGTCATCCCAGTAAACGATGCCCTTTATTTTTTTTAGACTTTTAAAATCTTTATTGGATGAGAAAAAATTTATCAAATCGCAAAAGGTTTCCTCACCCTCACTGATAATTCCAATGTCGATATTCTTATGAATAGATTGCGGACACAATGTGATGTGGTTTCCCCCCAAAATAACGGGGACGCAAAGTTCTCTTTTGCAGCGTTTGGCAATTTGAGAAGCTATATAGTAGAACTCAGTAACGGATGAGATGGCGACTATATCCGGTTTGTATGCAATCAATTCATCAACATTTGGAAAAATGACAATTTCGGCTTTTGCCCCCATTTTCTTTGCATATGCCTCTAGATAGAGGGGCCCCAAATTTACACAAATATTCCTCGGGATCTCTGTATCGTTCTCTAACATAGCTGTGATTAATGCGACCTTGAGCATGCGCATAATATAACCCAAGTTTCTTCGATTGTCTAACATACTCTATTGTGATAGAAACACCTTATGCCAAAGAAAATTACACTCATGGATGTTACTATTCGCGATGGAAGTTATGCGGTGGAGTTTCAATATTCTCTGGAGACCATCAAAAAAATCATACAGGGTTTGAGTGCTTCTGGTGTGGAGATGATAGAGGCGGGGCATGGCCTTGGGCTTGGTGCAGACAAAATCGGATTTGCTCAAGTGGCAAAAGAAGAGGTCGTTTTGCATGAAGCCCAAACCTTAAAGGGAAATAGTCAGATAGGCCTAATCGGCGGTCCTCCAATTACAAAAAAGGAAGAGATTCAAAAGTTGGCGCATTATTTGGATTTTTTTAGATTGGCTTGTAACGTAGATAATCCATGGCCGCTAGAGGATTACATTAAATTTTGCAAGAAGTTGGGATTTAAAAAGATTTTGGTGCAGATGATGCGATCATCTGCAGTTTCGGTGAAGGATGTTGTAAAATCTGCCAAGCTCTTGAAGAAGTTCGGCGCAGATGTCGTTTATATAGTAGATACGGCTGGTGCCTTTTCCCCCGATCAGGTTGAGGAATACGTGACGAAGGTTCGTAAGAAGGTAGGGCTCCCGGTTGGGTTTCACGGGCACAATAACCTGATGATGGCGGTAGCAAATAGTTTAGCAGCAGCAAAGGCCGGCTGTGAATACCTTGATGGGAGTTTAAAGGGGATCGGCAGAGGACCTGGAAATGCTCCAATTGAAATCCTAAACCTCGTTTTGCTACAAAATAATTATGAGACAAAAGTTAACCCAGAAAAACTGTTACAGGTGGCGGATGATGTTATCAAACCTATAGTTGACAGATTTAAAAAACCGGCATGGCATGCAGCGTACTTTGCATATTACAAAAGGGATTTTTTTCAAATAAGTCTTTTGGAAGCAGTCTGCAAATTATTGGATATAGATCTTTGGGATGCAATAAAAGCCTTCGGTGAAATGAGTGGGGTGACCGAGGTAGATTTTCGATGTTTGGACAAATTGATCAAAAATAAAAATGGGGATCCTCAAAATATCTATGCAGAGCTGGGGATGTTCAACCCCTGTTGAAGGTATCATCGGCGTTTAAGCGATTTTACCTTTGTGGTTGCATTTGAGGGTTCTTTGTGAGAAAAAGTGGTGAATTAGAAATCCTAAAAGGAGGGGATATGAAACGTTTTATTATTTCTTTGGTGCTCGTTACTTTTGTGGTGGCTGTGGGTGTAACTTGTTTTACTCCACCAGCAAATGCTGAGGTTTGGGAATATACAGCGAAAAGAATGAAACCTCCCAAAAACGACAAATGGGCAGTTCGTTGGAATGAGTTAGGACAAAAAGGTTGGGAGCTGGTTACACGTTATGAACATTATTATATTTTCAAACGTCCAGCAGTAAAGAAGTTTGCGCCGGTTGTGTTTCCAGAGGTTAAAAAAGAGGAACCAAAGCCTGTTGTGAAGGAAAAGAAAGCCGAAAAGGCAAAAAAGAAGAAATAAAGATTGAAACAACCTAGTGCTTCGACTCACAAATTTTGATCGCTCAGCACTAGTACCGAGCGAACGCATTCATCAGAATAAGTGAGTCGAGGTGCTAGTGCTTCGACTCACAAATTTTGATCGCTCAGCACTAGTACCGAGCGAACGCATTCATCAGAATAAGTGAGTCGAGGTGCTAGGTTAATAAACTTAGAGTTGGGGGATATTAGGCCCAGCCACTGAACGTGGTTGGGCCTTATTTTTGTGCGCCCGGCAGGGCGCAAACACTTGGTGGTGAAAGTCCACTACGGACC
>CAZHVX010000005.1:1612-27974 GCA_964536295.1 uncultured Pseudomonadota bacterium | reverse complement strand
GTGGGCTTCGGCGAGATCCTCGAAGTTTCCTGTAAGAATTTCCTTCTGAAATTCTGACGAAACTTCGGGACTACTGCGGAATATTATTTACTTTAAAAGAACTATCAAAGTTTTGTTTATCTACACGAAGGGTGAAATTTTGTCAACACTATCGTATGTAAGAAAAAATTGAAATATGGAACTTACTACCAATAATTACAACTAGTTAGAAATCCAACATCCGTCAATAAAAAAACAGCTTCCGTACAGATAAAATCTGTACCACCCCAACCTCCGAGGTTGGAATAGAGAGTTAGTCGTTAAGAACCTCTCTTATGCCCCGAATGGCCTGACGGATGCGGTGTTCGTTCTCGACAAGGGCAAATCGAACGTAACCCTCACCATATTTTCCAAACCCAACTCCGGGACTCACCGCAACCTTCCCCTTTTCAAGAAGAAGTTTGCTAAAAGCGAGTGACCCCATGAGGGTGAATCGTTCGGGTAGCCTTGCCCAAACAAACATTGTCGCAAGGGGTTTCGGGACATCCCAACCAATCTTTTGCAAACCGTCACACAATACATCCCGTCGTTTTTGATACGTTGTGATGATTTCTTTGACATTCTCTTCGGAATGATTCAGCGCAACAGTTGCTGCAATCTGAATGGGTTGAAACACTCCATAATCCATGTACCCTTTTAACTTTGCAAGGGCATAAACCATTTCATTATTTCCACATACAAATCCAACCCGCCAACCTGGCATACTGTAACTCTTAGACAAAGACATGATCTCCACGGCAACATCCTTGGCACCAGGAACTTCAAGGATAGAAGGAGCCTTGTATCCATCAAATACAAAATCTGCATATACGAAATCGTGAATAACCAATATATTGTGTTTTTTAGCAAACGCGACTATCTCTTCGAAAAAGGGACGTTCTACTACCGTTGTCGTTGGATTTGATGGAAAACTTATAATTAAAACCTTTGCCTGAGATCCATGCATGGCAACTGCCCGATCTAAGTTTGGAAAAAAGGAAGACATGTCATCGACCCTAATACTCTCTGCAAAGGCGCCAGCTATCACCGAAGCATATTGATGGATTGGATAACCAGGATCGGGAACCAAGACCACATTACCGGGTTCGGTTATCGCCGGCATCAGACTTGAAATCCCCTCCTTGGCACCGATTGTAACGATGGCTTCGGTCTCATAGTCGAGTTCTACACCGAACTTGCGCCGGTACCAGTCACAGATGGCCTCGCGAAGCTTAGGAATTCCACGCGAAAGCGAATAGCGATGATTCTGGGGCTTGTCCACAGCCTCTTTGAGCTTATCCACGATTCTTTGCGGTGTGGGCAAATCAGGATTACCCATCCCCAAGTTGATGATATCATCACCCCTTCGACGCGCCTCTTTCATTAACTGTGAGACTACACCTAGCTGATATGGAGGAAGTTGTTGTATTCTTTTAAATTTCATTTTTTGAAGCCGCCGATCTAACGCAGATCTACTACACAGATCTAACACAGATCCTTTTATAATAAATAGATCAGCGTTTGATCCGTGTAGCAGATCGGCGTTAGATCCGCGATTCAAAAGAATTACACAATGACATTCAGAACTTTTGTATTGTCATCGGTGATCAAGTAAAGACGTGTTAGTGCATCACTAATGCCTGTGGTCACCCAGGTTGAACGGATATTCACACCCGCTTGGGTAACTTTGGATACAACCTCGGCCAACGCACCTGGCTCATTGTTCACTTCCACCGCTACTACATCGGTTTCCCAAGGAACGATGTTCACATTTTTGAGTACATCCACAGCCTTGACAACATCTTGCAACACCACTGTAACCTGGCCTTCGCCAATTACGCTTCCACCTATCAAGGCGTCAATATTTACACGAGCCTCTGCCAAAGGTGTCAGGACACTTTGAAGCGAACCAATCGCATCTGGTACACGAACGCCAAGCCCTTTTACTAATACTGCTTTTGCCATAAATTCCTCCTTTTTGTTAAAAATTATTGGTTTTGAGCAACGTCGTTTTTACTCTTATACAGACGTAGAGTCAAGTTGAAACGAACAATCTCTGATCTTTTGAGCGCGTATAACTGCTTGATATTATTAATAAATTGGAGTTTTGTAAAATTATTTTCTTGACAACAGGGACGGGAAAATCACTGTTTACGCGGATTAGCCGCCAGCGCTTTTTTGATGGCATCCTGCAGTTCAAATAAATCAAAGGGTTTGCCGAAGATGTCAAATGCTCCAAGTTTTCCGACTTGTACAACAAGGGCAGCGCTCAAGGTTCCACTCACTATGATCACTTTAATCTTTTTATCAATCAACTTTATCTGTTTTAAAACCTCAATTCCATTCATATCTGGAAGCCGCAGGTCCAACAACACCAGGTCAATGCTCCCTTTTCGCCTCTTTTTCACTATTTTAACGGCACCTTCGCCATTGGAGGCAGTAAGTATACGCGTTACGCCTTCTTTTTTTAATACTTTGGTGAAAAGCTTTCTAATTTCACTATTATCATCTACAATAAATACCGTTTTCATTAAAAACACCTCTTTGAATTATTTTCTTTCAAATTGAAATTATCTTTTTACGGTGAGTTTTTGTAACAGTCAACATCTTTATCAAACAGTTTTATCTTTCCGCGGTTCCTTCATTTGCCATCTTACTTTGCGGATATCACGCTTTAATCCACAAATTTCCTCCTTCTTTTTGGCAATCCGCTCTCCTAACGTGGCAATTTGTTCTTTGCGCTTCATGAATGCAACGGCAACCTTTGCCCTTTCCTCGTGCCATTGCCGCCATATCGATTTTATCTTATTTGGAGATTTGATTAATAATGCAGGGATCCGACATATAGCCAGAAACATCTCAACGACACCTGTTCTACCGAGGCATGCACCCAGCATGACACCGCTCAGAATGCCGATTATTACACTAATAATAATTATCCAAGTCATATCGTTAATTAAGCTTTCAGCTGTCAGCTGATGACTGACGACTGATAGTATACTTTAGCAAACATCTTGCATCCTTTGCATTAGAGGATTCAGGACAGGCTGCCAAAAATAGCTTCAAGTTTTCAATGGCTTTATTATAGTCTTGTCGCTTTAACAAATAAAACTGACCTAGTTGATAGTAAAAAATGTCTCTACATTCACTTTCCGGATAACATTTTAAAAACATTTCTGTCTCTTTTTCTACCAATTGTGCATGTTTTTCTGAGTAATCATACTCACGCATCAAGCATACTATATAATGATACTGAGATTGGTCAGTATAATAACTAGTAGGGAATGTACGAACAACCTTTAAAAAATATTTTTGAGCCAACTTCAAGTTTCGTTGCCAACTACCCAGCAATACCGACATGAATCTTCTTTTATCCGTTTTTTCAAAATGATCTAACCCTAAGCGATAGTGAAAATATGCCTTCTCATCGATTTCAACTTCTTCTTCCTCGCAGTATTCATAATCATCGCTACCCTCTCGATCCAAATCATACCCCTTGCGCTTAACTAAATCACCCAATGTCTGAAAGGCCTCATTTATCACCTTGAACTTTTCCTCGGCCCAGCCAGCCCTTTCACTGTCATGGGCATCCGGGTGATAACGCTTGGACAAAACCAGATAGGCCTTTTTGATAACCTCCTGGCTAGCTCGTGGATGCACCTCCAATATTTCGTAATAATCTTTCATAAGTTCGTTTATTTTACATCAATATAATGTAGGAAGTTAGTTGTTTTGCAACCCACTCTTCCTTTTGAAATATTGAACATTTAATCTCGCTAGATTTTTCTACCATTTCAGCCCCTTTTTGTTGCCCTGATTTCCAAAATCCCATTATTAAAACGTTGCTGGATCTTATCGACTACAATTTCGACGGGCAAGAATACCTCCTTTTCACAATTCCCATTACTTGAATTGTTGATCCGAATACGTTTTTGATCTATTTGAAGATCGAGGTCTTTATCATCAACGCCAAGCAATTCAACCACCACCACCAATTGTTTTCCCTCGTCAAACACATCGCAAAAAGTCTCTTTGGATATTGTCCTACCGCCACGGCCTATCAGCCACCAACTATAGGTAACATCCTTTTCGGTTTCCGGATCTTTTTTGGATACATCAAATGTCAATAACGGATATCCTAATATTTCACTGGCAACCTTGTTGATCTCGTTCCTTATCTTTATGAGCACATCCATATGCGCCGAAGCACCAATGAGAGTTGCCAGCTCATCGATGCGAGCGTGCGATACCTCCCAAAAGTGCCAAACAATTCGTTCCGAGTCCGGATCTAATTTTTCACAGACCTTGCCCAAATCTTCTTCAGTCACTTGAATCAGCATCCAACCACAAAGCTTTTCCTTCCACCTATCCAGCTCTGGCGTAACTACCCAAATTGTGCCATGCTTATCATTGCCCTCATTATTGTGCTTATATTTCAAGAACAACGCATTTTTCTGACCGAAGGCATAGTCCTTTTTCTCCACACCCACTTCGTCCATCGAGGATAATGCTATTTCACAAGTAATTCCAAAGGGTTGGAGAAATAAAAGCCTCTCGTTTGTAAGACAAATTTCTCCCATTCGCCAACGTGACTGACTACCATCGTTTAGGCCGCCTTTGCTTTTGAGGATTACTTTTTCATTGGGATTTAATGCTACTTTTTTCATACCTTTTCCTTAGTTTTTTTGTTGCACACGGTTTCCATCAACACCCTTAACTCTTCCATCAAACTTGGTAAAGGTTCGCAGTTGTTTTCTTTCAAGGCTGCTTTTATTTTATTCACCAACGTATTTGCCTGTTTCAATTCAACCTTGTCAAACAAATCGCCTTTTTCTTCCATTGTTTCCAATGCGGCATAAACAACATTGTCTGCCTTGATAGTAAGTTCTATTTCCTCTCGTTTTTTGCGATCATCTTCGGCATGTGACTTGGCTTCCGTAACCATTTGTTCCACTTCTTCAGAAGATAATGCCGTTGGTGAGCTAATTTGAATTCGTTGTTCATTCTCTGTATATAGATCTTTTGCAGAAACGCTTAGAATACCATCGGCATCAACATCAAAGGTCACTTCAATTTTAGGAACGCCCCGAGCTTCAGGTGAAACGTCCACCAGTTTAAAATTGCCTAATGAAGTATTATTTGCAACCAGCTCACGTTCACCTTGAAGGATGTGGATATCGACTTCGATTTGATTGTCTGCCGAAGTTGTAAATATCTGGCTCTTGGAAGTAGGAACGGTGGTATTGCGACTCATTATTTTGGCAAATATACCGCCGAGTGTCTCAATCCCTAATGAAAGTGGAACAACGTCCACCAAGACTACATCGGTCACCTCTCCGGTTAAGACCCCGGCCTGAATTGCCGCACCAATGGCAACCACCTCATCTGGGTTTACACCTTTAAAAGGCTGTTTGCTCATCAGTTCAGCGACTTTAGCTTGAACCGCAGGCATCCTGGTAGAGCCGCCAACCAAAACCGCGTGGTTTATTTTTTCCGGCGTAAGCCCGGCATCTTCTAAAGCTCGCCTGGTAGGACCAATCAGCTTCTCCAAAAGATCAGCGGTAAAGTCTTCATAAACTTCTCTGGAAAGATTACAATCCAAATGCTCTGGTTTATCTCCATTGTTAGATATGAACGGTACGTTTATATTCACTTCCCTTGCATGAGAAATTTTTATTTTGACCTCTTCCGCAGCATTTATTACCCTTTGCATTGCAATCAGGTTATCTTTGGGAAAGGCGCCATGTTTCGATTCAAATTCTTTTATGGCAAAATCGGCAATCCGTTCCGTCCAATCGTCACCACCCAACTGTGTATTTCCACAAGTTGATTTAACTTCGAACACCCCTTCGCCAATTTCCAGTATGGAAACATCAAATGTTCCACCTCCTAAGTCCCACACCAAAACGGTTTGTGTTCCGCCGTGGCCAAGACCATAAGCCAATGATGCTGCCGTTGGTTCGTTGATTATACGCAGCACTTCTAGCCCTGCAATCTTTCCTGCATCTTTGGTAGCTTGACGTTGTGAATCGTTAAAATATGCTGGAACTGTAATCACAGCTTGCTTGACTTCGTCGCCAAGATATTTTTCTGCATCCCTTTTTAGTTTTTTGAGTATAAACGCCGAGATTTCTTGAGGCGAATATTCTTTCGATCCTATTTTTACACGATGGTTAGTTCCCATCTTTCGTTTGATGGATGCAACCGTTCGATCGGGATGAATGGCAGATTGGCGCCTGGCAAGATCCCCAACAAAGGCGTGTTCCAAGGCATCAAAGCCCACCACAGAAGGAGTTAGGTGCTCTTTTTCGGCGTTAGGGATGATCTTCGCCTTACCGTTATCCAAGTAAGCCATTACTGAATACGTTGTCCCTAGGTCTATACCTATGACTTTAGCCATCTATTACCCCCTCGATTGCCTCTTTCCACCTTTCAGGTTTATCGACACCAAAGTAATATTTCTTTGTCCTTTGTATTGCGTCTACGATCCTAATAAACAATTGATCAATCACCTTCCCCAAGACCCAACTTCTTTTTAGAATAGTAATTTCTCTTATCTGCTGAGAGTCTATCTCCAGGACACATCGCTTTCCCTGGAGGAAGTATATGTTATTCTTTGTTAAGCATATAAATCCCAGCTTCCAGCTTGACGATAAGGAGCTGCCGCAATCGTAAGAACCTTGTTGCCACAAAAGGACCGGTTCGTTATTAACGAGCCTTGGCTCCCTGCGCACCTTTAATGTATCCAGCCCACTTTTTGAAGGAATCCTCGCCATCGAGCCCCCTACTTGTTTTCTTCATCACCTTGTTTGTCACTAAACTTCTCTTCCAACTTTTCATCGATTTCTTTGAGGCGCTTTTCAATTTCTTTGAATTTCGGATTTCCAGATTTTCCGGCTTTTTTGGACAAACCTCTCAAACCTTTTTGAATCTCTTTTACTATTTTGAATGGATCAAATGTCATAAATCCCCCTGTTACTTTTGCACCAATGGCTGTGGTGTTATTTTCTTTTTTTCTTCTTCGCGACGTTTTTCGCTCTCCCACTTGCGTGACTTGAGATCATAATCGCGCATCATTCCATATTTAACCATAGTCTCCATGCCCGCCAGCGCTGCCCGCAAGTTCACGCCAATTAAGGGCACACCGGCCAAGGAGATGATGATATCGGCGTTGATAACCAACCCCTTGTCCAACACCCTGTCAAGAAGGTCTACTAATGTCGCTCTACCGTTTCTTGTTGGTTCCATAAATAAGTGTATGAGTGTATAAGTTTATAAGTCCATAAGTTTTTGTTTTTAAGTTTTTGTTTTTAAATATCGAATTAAACCTCTACATAAATTTGTACAATCTTGAGCCTTATTGAAGGCCTTATCAAATTGATCATGCTCTATATATTCTAAATCGAGGGTAGCATATAAATGTGATTGAACTTCAATAGCAGAACGACTTGCATATCCTAGGAATCTAATGAATTCCCTATCCGAATTGGCAGCAAACCCCTCGGCGATATTTGCCATTGTTGAAATAGCAGCTTTTTGAATTTGATCCCTCAATCCAAAATCCCTACTAAACATTTTCTCTCGTGTAAGTTTGTAAACTATTGTCACTAGTTCCCGTGCTGCCTTCCAGCAATCTAATTCTTCAAATCTCTCTATTTTCATATTCAACTCTCCAACTCATACACTCATACACTTATGCACTTACGAAAGAATAAGGTGGCCATGGGCCGGTAAATTTCACAAAGAAGCCTTCCCGCTTATCAATTTTCTCCAATTCGTCCCCAAGATCTTTAGTTTCACCCTTTTCTAAAAGACACGAAAGGTTCATCAGCATCTGCCTACCGTCATCCATTTTCTTGACCTTTTCTACTTTGACATCTTTCAGATAGACCTTAAAATTATCGAATGCTTCTTTAAAAAACTCATTTGCCTTTTTCTCCAATTCGCTGCGAAACAACCCCTCCAGCTTTTGCCTATACATATATGCCGCACCTTCTAATTTTGTAGATATCTCTTTTTCCAAGGCTTTAATCTCTTTGTTGGTTTTGCAAAATTCATTTATGATAATTTTTGGATCCCAGGAAATCTGAATCCCATATTCCGCCTTTCCACGAAGCTTCTCAATTTGTCCCTTTAACTTATCATGATCATCGCTAATCCATTTTTTTGTGTTTTCAAGAGGATTTCTTTCTTCACTCCCCTGGATTATGGTATCGAATCCAAAAGGCAGTATTGTACCAAATCGCTCCCAGCATAGATCAATGACCGCTTGATGAGATTTGACCCAGCTCTCTACCACCTGCTTATCATCCGATTGATAAGGCTCAGGATGACAATCGTGCGCTATTGCTGCGATATCTTTGTAAACAATTGTATAAACCTCACCTCTTTCAATACCAACGTTGCCCAAATTAACCTCTTCACTCGCGTCGACAATACAATAGAGATATTTTGCAACTTTAGGATTTATCAATTTGCCTCCCTTCAACTGGATTAATAATTGTATGAATTGCATCATTAACAATGTCGTCCAGTCCGTCACGGACGGAAGCTACTGCCTCAGAAACGCCTTGGTCTTCCTTCATTTGTTCGATGGCCACATCCAACTCCATCAAGGCCCGCCCTAACCGTTCGATCTCTTCCTCGGTAAGACTTTTTCCATCCATTCTTTTTGTAGCCTGGATCTTTAACGTATCTCTTATGATTTCCACCAAGGCTAGCACCAAACCTAAGAGACCATGCTTTAGATTTTTTTCATCTATATTTATTGGCATCACTTAGCCTCAGGTGTTGCTTTAAGTGCCTTTGCGCTAATCCAACCACACCACGGACAACCTCCATTCATAAGATGCTCAGTTGGCACGCGCTTTTCACACTGCGGGCATGCTTCCTTTGGTATCTTTGCTTCTTCCCAAGCAGGTCCTTCGATAGATGTACCTGACGGAAATTCCAGGCCATACTTGGCCGCCGTCTCAAAGGACGCCAGCGCCGCACGTATCTTTATTCCTAAGAGCTCCACGCCTGCCAAAGATACCTGAATATCGGCATTAATAATTAATCCCTTATCCAATATACGATCGATTGCATCGGCAAGGCTATCTGACCCTTCTCGCCTGGCTTCTAATGTCATAAATACCTCCCTTAAGTCCATAAGTGTTTAAGTGTATGAGTTTTTAAGTTAGATTATAGAAATTTCAATTACTTCAACTTCTACACTTATATACTCATACACTTATACACTTAAACACTTTTGCACTAATAAAAAGCTCTGTCTCCAAACTTTGTTAATTTTTCAACCCCCACGATCTCTGATGGAAACAGAGGTACGCGGGCAACATGTTTTATATTAAGTTTCTTCTCTATCTTTTTAGCATATTCTAATTGTTCGTCCCTTTTTATTCCACAAAAGCCACACTTTACACTGGGGAAAATTTTATTAATGACAAGACCCGTGCACGCTATATCCAAATTGTGAAGTGAATCCACAAGCCTTTTTGTCTCTTCAAACCCCATTGCTTCAGGAATAGTAACTGCAAGAAATTTGGCCCTTTTGGAATCGCAAAGGATCGCCTTGATCCGCTTTACACTCTTTGAAAGTTCCACCATCTTTTCTGCCACACTGTTCAAATTCACCATACCTTCATATTTAATCAAAAGCCTAAAGATTGCCTTCAGCCAGCCTTGTACCAATGAAGGCAGCTCCAAAAAACGTAGCAAATGCCCAGTTGGAGCGGTATCCAAGATGTAGAAATCGTATGTATCTTTATCTATGTAATTCATGATTTCCTTTAAGGCCATCAATTCATCCAGTCCAGGAGGCGATACGTTTATAAGTTTTTTCATCAGACTTCGATCGTAGCTAAAATCCATTCCCGCTGTAGATGAGCTATTGAAAAAACCATCAAATACATCATCTATTTCTCTTTTGTATTTTTTTGCGAAATCATCAAATAGTTTTTCAGCATTGATTTCGATGGCAAATAAATTTGAAGCAAGAGGCCTTGCCTGGACTTGTGTTACTTTATTCCCTATTTCTTGCCCAAGGCTATCCGACAAGGAATGGGCAGGATCGGTAGAAAAAAGTAAGACTTTTTTATCTGGATATTTCCCGGAAAACTTTAATGCAAGTGCAGTTGCAATTGATGTCTTTCCAACTCCTCCTTTGCCTCCAACAAGCAACATCTGTAAATCGTCGTTTAGAAAACGTTCAAGTTTGATACGTTGATCACCATCACTCCTTTTGGACCTATGAACCATCCCTTGAAAGTTTACTTCTTCACCCACTAAACTGCCTGCAAATTCGCTGAGCGCATTGACTCCCCGCACCTCCTTCGGATATAGCGGCATGTGCATTATATTAAAATCTTTAAATAAATTCCTGATTTTTTCTATGGCAGATTTTTGTGCCTCATATTGTTTTTGGCAATATTCACAAGACTCAGACTTTATCACGTTGTTAACAATAATATTCCTTACCGGCATATGACAATCTCTCAAGACCCCAAGAAGTCTACACGTTTCATTAAAGCTCATTTTCTCAGGGATGGTGATTGGAACAAACTCCGTAATAGCAGGATTGGAAAGCAGGCTCCTCATTTCTTTCAGGTCATGAGTCAAATCTTCAAGAAATTTATCTGCCTCATCAGGCGCATATCTTCCGGAAAAACGGCGAGTCATGATCCGATGCTTTTCTTGCATCAAGTTAAAAAGATCTATCCATTGCTCCAGTTGGTTAGGAAGTAAAAGCAGTCTCATAGTATGGCCGGTAGGCGCGGTATCGATAATAATCGTTTCATACTCACCTTTTACAAAAAGATTATATATCTCTATAACCGCCATTACTTCATCCATACCGGGGAGTGATAAAGAAAAGAAACTTTCAATATCCTCATTATCAAAATAGGTTCCCCTTTCGGCCAACACCTTGATAATCTTTTCATTCTTATCTTTGAACGCATCTAATAAACGAGCAGCATCTAATTCTCTAGCAAAGAGGTTCGACAACCCATTTATCGAAGAAACCTCATCATTAAGCAATATCTCAAAACAATCGGACAAGGAATGTGCGGGATCGGTGGAGAGAACAAGAACCTTTTTTTGAGGAAATTGCCTGGCTATAAAAATGGCTGACGCGGCGGCGGTGGTGGTTTTACCCACGCCGCCTTTGCCACCAAAAAATATCAGTCTTTTTTGACCATTAGTCAAAAAGGATGGAGATTTTTTATTCTCCATAAATCACCTTTCATGGGCGCTTTAACAAAGAAGCTGCCTTTATTTGCTTCCTTGTCAAAGGGCGCATGGCGCACCCTACACATCGGGGGGCACCGCGATTCTACGTTTTATTCTTCTTCTTTTTCGTTGCCTTCCTGCTTGTACCCAATAACGTTAAGACTGGGATCTAACTGAACGTTGTACGTATTTTTGTCGAGCACATTGGGAAAACCCATTTTCTTAAGATAGATGTTTCTCTCGGCCACTTCTACCCTTCCACACCAACCGGCATCTGTTTTAGTAACCTCTAGGAACTTGAGAGCATCCTTATCCTTCTTGAGTTCGTCAGTGAAAAACTGACCTATCTTTTCTTTTGCTTTTGATAAATCGGCCATAAGGCTCACCTCCCTTTGCGTTTCAGCGTGTGTATTTAGTAAAATCTGTTTGTCTTTGCTTAATATTCTTAGCACGTGCTTTTCTTAACTTTTCACGTAATGCCTGAATTTCTGAAAGGACCTGCCTCTTTTCTACTTTTAGTAAAGTGGCTTTGTCTTTTCTCTTAGCTGTTTTTTTCTTTGCCGCTTTCTTCTTGGTTGTCTTCTTTGTCGCCTTCTTAGCTGTCTTTTTCTTTGCCGTTGTCTTCTTTGTCGTCTTCTTTGTTGTCTTCTTTGTCGCCTTCTTCGCTGTCTTTTTCTTTGCTGCTTTCTTAAACGTCTTCTTCTTCGTCACTTTCTTTGTCGTTTTCTTCTTTTTGCTGATCGACCTGCCCAGCTTTCTTTTCTTTGGCATAAGCCCCCCTTTTCTTTTTTGTTTTCTTTTCTATTGGTTCACCTGTTTCGATTTTATTAATTTCATCTAATCGCGCCAGAAGTTCATCTTCTCTCTTTGTAAATTCTTCTTCGGTAATATCATCCATTTCCATGCGCATCTGGAGCGATAGAAGTTCCGCCTGGATCTTAGATTTGTCAGTCCTTTCTTTATGAACGGTTTCATTTACCTTTTCGGCCGTCCACTGTAAGAACCTAATTGGCCCCGCTATCGGTGCCCCCAGTATGTTTAATATTAAACCCATATTAACCTCAGTGTATAAGTTTCTAAATTAGATTATAGAAATTTCAATCACTTCAACTTATATGCTTATGTACTTATGCACTCATATACTCATACACTCCCATCAGTCCCAATGCACCACAATTTCTACAAAATTGAATGGTGGAATGGGACCTACGTATTTTATTTTTATATCCTCTTTATAAGAAGCTTCTAATTCACCAATTCGATTATCAAATTCGGATTGATTCTCTTCACTCACTAGAAAAGATGCATTTATGATCATTTTGTCTCCATGAGTATCATTTTCACGGCAATCCTCAGCAAGCAACTTAAGAGGTTTAACTATTTCCTTTACGAAATTCTTCTTCTTTTCCTTCAGGGCCGCTTCAACCATTTCACCCACATGAATCATATCGTAGTGAATTTTCGTATGCGGCTTCCATTTTAAAGAATCACGCAGTCCCTTGATATCCTCGTTTTCCTCCACGATCTGTGCAAACACCTTGTCTATATCCATCCAAAGCATCTTAAGGCCATGTTCAGTTTTACCATTCATATCTATCATCATTTTTTGAAATTCTTTATAGCGTCTCTTTAAGACCTTTTCTTCTATCATTCCTTTCTTCTCGGCAATCGTACAAAACTTGACCGGCAAGACTGTATGTCCTTTCATTGCCTCTTCACAGACCTTTTGATGGGCCATCATATTGGCGCGTGAGAGTTGATATGTCTTCACCGGCGAATCGCTCACCACGGCAGCCAAGCCTTCATAATTAACAGTATATATCTCTGGATGAGAATCGTCTATTCCAATCGATTCGAACTGTTTCGGTTCGTCGGCCCCTATTATGCAATATATGTATTGTCCAAGCTCTGTCATATCTTTACTAGTGTATAAGTTTTTGAGTGTATAAGTATATAAGTTAAAATGTCTAAATTTTTCATTTCCTAACTTAAAAACTCATACACTTATACACCTATACACTTTTTATTCCCCTGCAAATTTTATCTCAATGTTTACAAAATTAAACGGAGGTGCCGGACCGACATAATTAACCGTAAATCGATCCTTATTCTCCTCCACCAAAGTTTCTACTTGATTATCAAATGCTCGCTGCCGTCCCTTATCGAGCAGAAACGCAGCATTGGTCAACATATTATCACCATGTCGCTTGGCACTCTTAAAATCTGATGCAACCTTCTTTAAGTCACGAAATAATCTTCCCTCCTCCATACTTCTTTTCTCTTCCAAGATGGCTTCGACAATTTTACCAGCATTTATTAAATCATTACGTTTCTTTATTTTGCCAGCTTCTTTCATCTGTCTTATATCATCATTTTCAGCTACAAGTTCATCGAACACCGTTTGCATGTCATTCCAAACTACCTTCAAACCAACTTCTACCTTGTTATCCATATCTCTTAGCAGGTTTTTGAACTCGGGATAACGCCTCTTCAAGCAATCCATCACCTCCTGCGTACTGGTAGCAACGGTACAAAAGCGGACGGGTAACACCGTATATTCTGACATCACCTTTTCAATTATCTTTTCATGGGCAGTTAGATTTTCTCTACTGACAACATACTTTTCCATCGGAGTATTGCTGACAATGGCAGAGATATCCCTGGCACCAATTGTAGTCACCTCATCGTTCCGTTCACCGATGCCGATGGGACCAAAGTGCCTTGGATCACTGGTTCCGATGATGCAATATATATACTTGCCTTCTGTAGTCATAACATCTCCTCTGCCTTAACGACATTTACTTTAAAAAACTTCTCGCCCTTTTTGGGAAGGGAGGCCTTCCCACTTTCACAATAATCCAAAAGTGTTTTATATGAGGTGTTCAGGCCTTCAAATTTGATCTGGGCCTCATGATCCCCTGGCCTTTTATCAGGATGCCATTCCTTGGTTAGTTTCCGATTAACTTCCTTAATTTCATTAAGTGTTGTCTTTTTCCCAAAATCAAACAAGTTCCAGGCCTTTTCTATTTCTTCAAATTCTATCGTTTTGATTTCAACAGTAGCAAAACTATATGGTGGTAGTGGTGTTAAACATTTAAAATTCAATTCGCCGTTAAACCTGGAATCCAGCCCAGCCAATATTTTATCAAATGTCTTTTCCTCCATGTCATTCAAAAGAAAAGATGAATTAATTACCATATTATCATCCATAAGCTCGTGGTCCGATCGACTCTTGGTAATATCAACCAGGGTCGACAAAATCTCACGTGAAATTCCGTCCCGGACGTGATGAAGCTCTTTTTGAAGCATCATCCCTATCTTCATCTTTTCAGCGGCAGATTTAGATTCTGGCATCTTTTCAATCTTCTGCTTAAAGTGTTGTATTTCCTGACTTTCCAGGGCTACCTCTTTAAGCTTCTTATTAGTATCCCATGTAACCACCAAATCCAGCTCGTGTTTTTTCCCCATTCTTCTGCTTGCATCTTCGAATTTAAAATAACCAATCTTCATAACTTTCAAGGCCTCATCGACATCATTTAGACACGTACCAAATTTCACAGGCAAAATTCCACAACCTTCTTTAACAACATGCTCCAACACCTTTTGATGAACCAAAAGTCTTCGTACCAACATCTCTTTATCCGGGGTTTGAAAATCCATATCGTCTATGTCGCTGACTACTGCCCCCATATTTTCATAGGGAACTGTAAATACATTACCAAATTTTGTTTCAAAATCCGCAAGTGGAAATCCAATGGAGCCGAAATTTATTTCCTCCCCCTTACTTATGATACCATGAAAATATTTCATTGGCTTGTACCTCTTTTTTGCTTCTTTATGTATTTTAATGCCTCTGTAAAATGAGAGGCCTTGACCTTGAACTTCTCACATTCCTTGTTGGCGTCATCCTCATATTTGTGGATAAACTCTCTTAACGCCAACATGATAGCCTGCCGGCACACTTCCTCGATATCGGACCCAACCATACCTTCAGTTGCCCTGGCCATCTCCTTAAAATTGATCTTTTTCTCCAATGGCTTATTCCTTGTATGGACCTCGAATATTGCCTCTCTGGATTTGAAATCGGGTATCGGGAGTGTTATTGATAAATCAAACCTGCCGGTACGAATCAATGCTGGATCAAGGATGTCTTTTCGGTTGGTTGCCCCCAGGATCACCACGCCCTTTAACTCTTCAAGGCCGTCGAGTTCAGTCAAAAATTGGCTTATAACCCTTTGGGTAACACCGGAATCTCCTTCGCCTCCACCGCGTCTTGGTGCAATGCTGTCGATTTCATCAAAGAACAAAATGCAAGGAGCAGCCTGTCTGGCTTTTTTGAATATTTCACGAACGCCCTTTTCACTTTCGCCGACCCATTTACTTATGAGCTCAGGTCCTTTAATGGAGATAAAGTTCACCTCACTCTCATTGGCCAGGGCCTTTGCTAGCAAGGTCTTACCCGTTCCCGGAGGGCCGTCCAACAAAATACCTTTGGCCGCCTTGGCGTTCGCATGAGCAAAAAGTCTTTCATATTTTAAAGGCCACTCCACTGTTTCTTTAAGGATCTCTTTCGTATCTTCAAGACCGCCAACATCTTCCCACTTAACATCCGGAACCTCTACAAAGACCTCGCGTATGGCCGAGGGTGTAACTTCGTTGAGCGCCCGAATAAAACAATCCATGTTGACTTCCAAAGAAACCAATGTTTCATAAGGTATTTCATCGAGATTAAAATCCACCTTATCGAAGACCTTACGAAGCGAAATCATAGCTGCTTCACGAGCAAGCGCTTCCAAATCGGCGCCAACATAGCCATGCGTAATTGCCGCAAAATGTCCAATGTCGACATCTTCGGTCAGTGGCATACCTCGCGTGTGAATATCTAAAATTTGTTCACGGCCATTCTTGTCTGGAATACCGATCACAATCTCTCGATCAAAACGGCCCGGACGACGAAGCGCCGGATCCATAACATCTGGAATATTTGTGGCGCCAATAACAATGACTTGACCCCGACCTTTAAGCCCGTCCATCATAGCCAGAAGTGTAGCAACGATGCGCTTTTCCACATCGCCAGTCACCTCGGCACGTTTGGGCGCAATGGCATCTATTTCATCAATAAAGATTATTGAAGGAGCCGCCTCCGCCGCCTTTTCAAAAATGGATCGAAGATGCGCCTCTGATTCACCGTAAAATTTATGCACAATCTCAGGACCGTTAACGGAAAAAAA
Source organism: uncultured Pseudomonadota bacterium (assembly GCA_964536295.1). Lineage (GTDB taxonomy): Bacteria > UBA10199 > UBA10199 > CAZHVX01 > CAZHVX01 > CAZHVX01. The sequence continues at coordinate 11,496 of CAZHVX010000005.1, read as the reverse complement.
GTTTGCCTCCGATTCATGGGCAACCGCCCTTGCAATTAAAGTTTTTCCAGTTCCTGGAGGTCCGTGTAATAACACGCCCTTTGGAGGATCAATGCCCAGACGATCAAAGACCTGCGGATACCGTAATGGAAGTTCGATCATCTCGCGAATCTTATTTATTTCCTTACCCAAGCCTCCAACGTCTTCATATGAAACCTCGTGAGGTCCCCTTTCCTCTGCAGCCTTCTTTTCACCCTTGATCTTTATGTTTGTTGTGGGTGTTACCAAAACCACACCTTCAGGGCTGGTGCTGACCACTTTAAAATCACGCGAGCGTGTACCAAAGAGTGTGGCCCTTACCCTATCGCCCGACACCAAAGGAAGCCCTTCGAAAAGCCTGCCAATATAACGGGCATCTTCACCACGTGCCGGAGCCGCAGTCAACGCAGTCAGGACAATTTGACTGGCCGGATTATGTGATGCCTTGTCAACAAACACCCTGTCATCAAGACCAGATTTGGCATTTTCCCTGACAACACCGTCTATTTGTATAAGCTTCTTGCCGCGGTCATCCATATATGTGGGCATAATCTTGGCAACAGTTTTACGCTTCCCATCGATTTGAACGATATCTCCGATAGAAACGCCCAGGTTTTCCATATAAGCAGGATCAATTCTGGCAATACCGCGACCGACGTCTTTACTCAAGGCCTCGGCCACCTTGAGCGGAAGGCCATTCTTTTTTGTCGTGCCTTTTTGCGATTTCTTTGGTTTTTTGTCTGCCACTTTGTTCTCCTACTGCTTTACTTTCTTCATCTTTAATTCATAGACTCCATTCTTGTACGAAGTAGTAACACCATCCTTATCAACTGCGGATGAAAGCAATATCTCCTTGCTGTATTTCTTTTTTCCCTCGGCATGTAAGGTTAGGATATCACCTTCGATTTCATAACTAATCTTATCTTCTGTAACGCCCGGTAATTCAGCAACTACCTGTATTTTATCGACCTCATCGAATACATCGACAATCGGTTCTAGTTCTTCCTCCACCACCGGCCCTTCGGGAGTTTCCCTCACCTTTCTGCCAATGGGTTCAACTATCGGTTTTTCCGTACCATCTTTACCAGTTGCCGTTCGGATGTTAAAACCATAGGCGCCTTTGAGATTTTTAAACTTCTCACCTAAATCGAACTCACCGGCCTTGTTCATCTCACCACCGGCTTCTTTTAACTTTGAAGCCAAATCAATCAAACCACCTAGTCCCTTAAATATACCGCCAATTGTTCCACCCAAATCTCCAAGACTACCAATGTCAAAATCGGCTCCATCCTTTTCTTTTTCTTTTTTCTTTTCGGTCATTTTATTTCCTCCTATAATAATTTTCCATCCTTAGTCTACCTCCATTATATCCTTTCAGCCTGAGGCTGATCCGCCTTTGGCGGAGATGGGGGAGGCTAGGTGGGGGTGATCACGTGACCACCCTCCCCTAACCCCTCCCCTCAAGGGAGGGGGATAAACGCGTTTATTCTTCTTCCAACGACGTCCGTTCACGGAGTTTTTTTCGTGAATAAGTCATAACATTTAAATTATTATCCAGCGTTACGTCGTAAACACCCAGCATGTCTCCCCGGCCCATTGAACGCATATAGGCGCTTTCTTCCAGGGCCTCAACTCTGGCGTTCCAGCCATCACCATTTCCCTTGTTGGTCACCTCGATCACACGCCCTACCTTGCCCAGGTCATCTTCAAAGAACTTGGTGATGGTCGCTACGACCTCCTTTGCTGTAAAACACTTTTCATTCATTTTCCCCTCCTATAATAATTTTCCATCCTTTGCATTTGCAATTTTCTTATCCCAATTTGACGTCTCCATACCTAAGTCACCTTTTCCACCGCTTGCCCAATTATGGGCCTTCTCCATTTTACGCATCTTCTCTTCTGCCTCTTTCCTCTCTTTTTCCAACCTTTTTGCTTCAATTTTGGCCTGTCTCTTTCTCATGACCTCTTCTTTTTCCCGCACTACCCGCTCTTTTTCCTCTATCTTCTTCTTCTCCCACTCCCGTGCCTCTCGTTCATAATACGATTCTGTTCTACTCTTCTGCGGTCGACCCAAGGCTCTTCTCCACTCCTGGGCCATCGCCGCTCGGGCAACTCTCCATATCGAGGCCGTATTTACCTTTATAGGCGGCTCCTTTTTGTCCTTATCTACCTTTTGGCCATTCAAATTTATGACTACGGGCTGCCAGGTTTCCAAATCGCCCTTAATACCTGCTTTCACGTCCTTCTTAGAGATAAATTTTTCCAAACTATCGTTTGCCATCTCCTTTAAGGGCTGTCCCTCTTCTAAGGATTGCTTTTCTTCATCTGGTTCGACCACTTCGCTTACCACTTCAATTTTTCCTTCGTCCTTAGTAACCTCTTCAGCAATCTCTTTTTGTTTTTCCTCCCAGTGCTGAACGGTATACTTCATCTTTGACAATCTCGGCACCTCTATGTCGCTGATTATTCGTGCCTTTTCCGCGCGCATGGCGGCATGGGCCTCACGACTGACATTGCCAACCTTCTCTGACTTTGTTCTAATGGGTTCTCTCCCAAAGGCTTTTTTCATAACATATACTCCTTAAGACGCTCGGTGTTTTTTCTGATATGCATCGATTCGTTCTTGGATATCGACATCCATCGGATCCGGCCTGGTTTCTGAATCACCTTCAGCGACTTTCCACTTTCCCATGGCCTTCAACTCTGACTTACCCTTAGGTGCCAGGACGCAGAGCCCGGTCCGATCGATATCGATATAGTCCGCCCTCCCTAAGGCATTACAAAGAAGACGCGCATAGTTTGTATCTACACTGATATGACGGCTTACTGTACGGATATCTGCCTTGCCGCCCAATTCATACATAGCCTCTAAGGCCTTTTTTTCTGTTCCGTTGGGCATATCTCCTCCTCACTCTGACCCTCTCCCCAAGGGAAGAGGGGATCTTATTTCTTCGCTACAACACCCTTACCGCGGCACTTTAAACAAGGCAGTTTGTTGCCCGGTTCGGCCCCCGTTCCACGACAATGAGCACAGGCCTCAACCGGCTGTTGGATACTTACCACGCCCTTACCACGACAAACGGTACAGGTACAATTGCTGCGTGGTGGAGTCTCACCCCGTCCATGACAATAGGCGCAATATACAGCTGGTGGATCAACCTTTATCTTTCCTTCGCCCCGACAAACTGAACACTTTGATCCACGCGGCTTTTCTCCGGTGCCATTACAAAAGGCGCAATCGAACGTCGAGCCTTTTAATAGTTGTCCTTTTTTCCCAACTCTAGCCTTTCCACCTGCATGTCGATATGGTTGCCATGTGAATTCTTCGGTATGTTTTTCCATTTTCCCTCCTTTGTAAACACGGATCTAACGCTGATCCACAACGCCGATCTAACGCTGATCCTTTATTATAAAGATCTGTGCTTGATCAGCGTAGTAGATCCGCGTTAGATCAGCGGCATCAGTAGTCAAGTTTCATCACCTTAAACGGTTTTTTTGGTAGCCGTTTTTTGAACTCGTCTTTTTTCTTGCCTTTTCCCTCTCTTGTTTCCTTACTTCTCTCAGGCAGTTCTTTTTCTAATCTCCCTATCTCTTCTTCCGCAAATTTTAATCCTTCCTCAACCTGTTTGGAACGCTTCTTTGCCTGATGTTCCTCCTGCTTTAATCTATTTTTCTCCTTCTCCAGGATATAAAGATCCAGATAGTCCTGTCCTTCTGTTTTGGGCATAGAGCGAATTTTCTTTTTCTGCATTGTGGGAATAGCGTCTAAACCCTGAAATTTATTTTTCATAGGACACCTCTTTTTATTTTGTCTTTCCCCCATTATCGCAGTGTTTTGCCACCAACTTCGTTATGATTGTACGTGCCTTGTTTCTATTCATCTCTTCCTTTCCAGTGCCGACAACGCGATATGTCTCCGGATCAAGGATGTCAAAGCAGGTCCTCATAAATAAATCGTCTTTGCTGTTTGGTTTTGCACCGCCAAGTTTTAAAATTTTTGCAATCATAATGCAAGCGCGCACCGTGGGACTGAATTTATATTGTTCAGTTTTTCGAAAATCACGAACCAGATCTACTATTATCGAGGCCTGTTTTCGCGGGACCTGCGCCTTTTTCTCTGTAATAGTAATTTCAGAATCCCGGTCATAATGATCCAGGTTAATCGTTATCATCCGATCCCTTAAGGCATCCTGCGATTTATGAACACCGGCATATTCTTCAGGATTGCTTGTAAAAATGACTGTAAAATCCGGATGAACGTGGAGTAGGTTTGCATCTTCGGAACCAGCAGCAGTTGGAATATCAAGTATTTTTTCTTCCAGGACCGATAAAAGGACATTATTGGCCTCTGGTCGCGAACGAGTAAATTCATCGTAAATAAGAGTGCAGCCATGTTTGCAGGCCAAGGTGAGGCGGTTATCAACCCATGATGATTCGAACTTTTCATCAAACTTTTTAACCGATTGTATAAAGTTGTCATAAACCCGTTTGGAACGATATCCATTGCTTTTCCCAACCAGATCTGATGTGCCAAATTCCTCATCGCCATGTATAAGTATTGTGGGCTTCCCCAATTTACCCGCAATGTACATGGCCAATGTGGTCTTACCCGTACCGGACGGTCCCTGAAAGTGGACAGGTGCCCCAATTTTAATGTAGTTCATGGCACGGCCAACAATTTCCTCAATATATGGAGATTTAACAAATGATGGTTGATCCGGGGAAATTTGAATAGCACATGATTCTAAAAAGTCCATGATTCACCTCCTATATTTTTGTGGCGCTGATCAAACGCAGACCGACAACGCTGATCAAACGCCGATCTTTTCATTTATAATAGATGGATCCGCGTTAGATCCGTGTAGCAGATCGGCGTTAGATCCGCGTACACAACTAACGTAATGTCTTCTTCGGTCGGACAATGATGTATGGGGCATTATTGGGTCCGCTTACCCTAATCTCCACCATTGCGCCCGGTTTTAGCTTCAATTCCCTTTTAATATTATTGGGAATCGGAATCTTTCCTTCCTTATCCACATTTGAAAATCCTCTTAGTAGTGACATAATTTACCTCCTATGATCATTTTTCTACATCAGCCATTAGCAGTACTTTTCAACACTTTTTAATATTGCTTCTTTTACCTTCTTTTCATTGCTCTTAGAGCCGATTCGTGATGTCTCTGATGCCAAAATATCTTGAGCTATAGCCACAAACCTGCGGTTATCAGCTGAAATCGCTTTATTTCCATCCGATACGGACAACGTCTTTGCAATCATGATACAACCACGAACGGTCGGCTCAAATTCGCATACGCCCGATTCCCTTAGGTCACGAACGATCCTGACTATCTTTGTTGCATCCGGTTTTATCAAACCAGATTTGGCCGTAGTAATTTCTACCTCTGTCTCTTCATCGAAAAAATCTAGATCCAGTGTTACCATCCGGTCACGAAGGGCATCCTGTGAACGATGAACGCCGGCATATTCCTCGGGGTTGCTTGTAAAGATGGCGGTAAAATTTGGGTCTACCTTCAGGTAACCTTCTCCACCCTCCCTTGCCGCTGGAAGGTCCATCATCTTTTCTTGCAAGATTGAAAGCAGGACGTTGTTTGCCTCTGGACGGGACCGCGTGAATTCATCATAGATCAATGTAAAACCATATTTACATGCAACCGTCAGGCGGTTATCTACCCACTTTTTGGTCATATCTTCCTGTGTCTTCAAGACCGAATGGATAAAATTATCGACCACCTTCCGCATGCTGTAGCCATGTTCACCTCCCACCAGGTCTGATGTAGAGAATTCCTCATCACCGTGGATCATAACCACGGGTCTGCCAAGAATACTAGCGACATGCATGGCCAAGGTTGTCTTACCTGTGCCGGAGACGCCACGAAAATGGACTGGAAAGCCAGCTTTGATATAGTCTAAAGCTCGCTCAGTAACCCCTTTTACATATGGTGTCTCTACAAAATTAGGTAGTGATTGTGGCTCCAATACTGTTGTTAATTCTTCTACCATTTTACCCTCCTTTTTGGGCGCTTCAAACGTCCGGCGGACGGTTGCCGCGACCATTGTTAATTTTATGAAGCATGAAACACGAAACATGAGGCATGATTCACGTTCCCGCCTTCTTGATCATCGCTTCCTGCGTCCTGATTCCTGATTTCTGCTTCGTGCCTCCTGCCTCTTGCCTGAGGCGTTGCATTGTCTCATCCAACTCTTGCCATGCTTTTTTCAGTTTCATCCTGTCCTTATGAAAGGCACCGAGTAATTCTTTAACTTCCTTCTGACGAGATTCATCCGCTCCTTGTCGTTTCATCTTATCTTTATGGATTTTTTGCATTATTTCTTTGACATCTGATTTTCTTTTTAGACGGCTCATACGGGCATTGATCGTCATGCGAATAACTTCACGTGTATGTGGATCTACATCATCGGAAATCTCACCTGTTCTTAAGGCCTCTTGGGTTTTTTTCTTCAAGAATTGTGTACGAGAAGTAGCTCTGTCATAAAAATCGGAGAGTTCCTGTAAAACTTCTTTTTTAGTGGGCTCTGACATCTCTAACCTCGGTTGGGTTGGTTGATTTAGCTAACTAAAACAACGAAAACAACGAACCCAACAGATAACTGGTTCCTTACTTAAGGAACTCAGGTTTCACGTTTAACAAAAGTTGCTCTTTTTTTCATCAATTTCAACCTATCACTTTTGCCCAGCTTCTTTGTTTTGTCTGTACTCTTAATTTTTCGCTTGGCCACAATTTCACCCGGAACAAGAAATCCTTTTCCTTTACACATTAGACAAGGGAGATATTCCCCTGGCTGCCTGCCGGTTCCGCCACAAAGTTCACAGGTGTTCGATGATCTATCAATATGCACAACCCCTTTGCCATGACAAACCAGGCAGCTCATACGGCTGTCCCGGTGGACTCCCGTACCATGACAATAGGCACAGGGGGCAAACGGTTCTTGGATCATCACCTCACCTTTGCCATGACAAATCGAACAACGGGATAGCTTAGACATAACCTCAAAGGGATCCGTGCCTTTACCATGACAAAAGGTACACTTAATTGTGGCCCTTCCATTGCTTTTTTTGAGAATCTTGGGTTTCATTTGAGAACCCCCATTCCCTTACATGTCAAACACGGCATATTTTCGCCGAAAGATTTTCCTGTCCCATGACAATCGGAACACTTCTTTCCTTTACCTTTAGATGTAATCTGGCCCTTACCTTTGCACACCGTGCAAGAAAGCCTTGAAAAAGGATGAACCCCTGTTCCCTGACAAAAGACGCACGTTCGAGTTGGATCCTCAATGTTATTCTTGCCTACGCCGTTGCAGACCTGACAGGTTGACATCTTAGATAATATTTCAAAGGGATCCTTTCCAGAGCCGTGGCAAAATGCGCATCTCAAGTTCCCCATAATATCCTCCCTCCAGTTGACCGACAGGGAACTCTAAAGGCTCCCTGCCGATTCTGGATAAAAATCGATATTAACTACGTTTCGTTCTTCTTTTGGTTTTTTTCTTCTGTTTATGTGCGGTCTTTTTGTGCTTTGTCGCCGGTTTTGCCTCCCCGGTTGTAGTAGTCAGCTGGCTATGAGCTTGCTTGCTTTCCGTCTTCAAATGACGTGCGCCACCTGATCTTTTCCTGCCCATCGTTGCAAAGATCTTTTCGAAGGCATCGTGCAATGCATCCATTTCGGCATGAAAATCAGCCAGGAACTTGGTAACATCACGATGTCTGGCCTCGATTTCAGCCTGAGTCTCTTTGACCCTCTGAGTCTCCTCAGTAGAAAGTTTCTTAAACAGTTCTTTAGCCATCTTGGCATGTTCTGTGTGGAAGAACCTAAGCAGTTTTGCTGTCTCCTTGATACGTGCCTCGATTTCAGCGGTTGTCTCCTTTACTCTCTGTGCCTCCTCAGTAGACAACTTCCTCCGAAGTTCCTTTGCCATCTTGGCATGCTCTTCGTCGAAAAGGGCCAGGAGTTCACTAACCTCGACAATCCTCTGCTTGATCTCTTGAGTTGTCTCTTTGAATCTTTGAGCCTCTTCAGTTGAAAGCTTCGCACACAATTCCTTGGCCATCTTGGCATGTTCGGTGTGGAAGAACTTCAATAAGCTAGCAACCTCCTTAGTCCGAGCCTTAATTTCGGCTGAGGCTTCCTTGAAACGCCTTGTCTCTTCTTCGCTCAAGAATGCAAATACATCCTTGCGACGCTGTTTGTTTTCAGCCTTGGTTTCGCGTTGTCTCTGTTTTTCATTCTTATCAAGTGTGCTCAGGAGCACATCTGCCATATCAGAATGTTCCTTGTTGAAATTTAGGAGCATCCCACCAACCTCTTTGATTCGTTTGCGGATCTCATCACGTGTCATTTTCACGCGATCAGACTCGTCTTTTATCATTTGTCCGCAGAATTTGACTCGATTTTCATACATCGCCTCAATTTCTTTGCCCAAATTTCTTATATCATCTGACATCCCCATAATCTCACCTCCTTGATTGCTTATGTTAAGTGCCTAAGCGCGTAGGCCCTTCGACTAAATAATAGCCCAAGCGCTTGCGCACCCAGTCACACACGTTTCACCTTAGGTCACTGCCGATGCTACCCTGCTCATCTCCGCCATATCAGGTACAGTCATTTCCTGAACTGGAGATGTTCGCTTCTCGCGTTCTCGCATCTGACTTATCACTTCTTTGAACTCTCTTATTGTTAAAGAACTTCCTTTGTTTCTTAAATCTTTAAGAATCTTTGTAAATTTTTGTTGTTCATTGTGAAACAACAATAGTATTTTTTTCATTTTCTCAACCATATCAATAACTTCTAGCTGCATCTTTCTCAGCATTTCAAAATCGCCTCCCGCCAAAGCGGCCTTTAGCTGCGATGCAATTTCTTTTTGCTCACGTAAAAACACCTTTAGAACCTTGCGAATCTCTTTTTCGGCCTCATCTTGCTTTGCAAAGATCTCAGACATCATCTTGTCAAAATCCTTCCGCCTGAGTGAAGCCCCGTTGGCCAAGATTTCTTTGAGTTCGATACCCACTTTTTGCCGCTCGTTACGATAGCCTTCTAACATCTCGTGAGTTGCGTCGATAATGTTTCCAACCGCCTCAACGCGTGCTTCATACGAAGCAACGATCTCTTCGGCCAAGGCCCTCAAATCCATTACTTCTTCCGGCGCTAGTTTTGTTGCTGTATTTGTTGCTGACATATTTCCCCCACCATGATGATGAATGTGCGAATACTTGGCGATACACACTACAAATTATTTTCTAGGGTGCATTGACAAACATCGCCCAATACTAAAAAACCCCTATTACGCTGGAGTTGCAGCTGAAGCTGTTAAGCCAATAGCTTCGGCATACTTCAAATATGTTTCCACTGAAGCCAAAACGATTCTTGCTTCGATGGATAACAGTTCGATACCGACCAATGAAACTCTTGCCCAAGCGTCAATTACAACGCCCTTGTCCAAAATACGATCGATAACCTCAACTAGACTCGAGGATGCCATATTTTTTTCTACTGCCATGATCACTCACCTCCTTTATTATGGATTTTTTTCTCCTTGTTGGATTGACCGTCGGGAAGACTCCTGGCGGGATGTGCTGTAACCGCGAAATCGCGAAAAATATTCTTTGCGTTTTTGCGTTTGCAGGATATCTCGGCATACCCTCCACAATGTTTCAATCCCTAGCTAAGCAGTTCACTATTTACGCCCCGATAAATATCGGGGCAAGAACCGCTAAGCTCCTCGTCCGCCTTTTGCGGACTGCGTTGCTAAACGGTTCTATGCAGGAGTTGCGGCTGAAGCTGTTAAGCCAATAGCTTCGGCATACTTCAAATATGTTTCCACTGAAG
>CAZHVX010000005.1:0-1512 GCA_964536295.1 uncultured Pseudomonadota bacterium | reverse complement strand
TACCGACCAATGAAACTCTTGCCCAAGCGTCAATTACAACGCCCTTGTCCAAAATTCGGTCGATAACCTCGACTAAACTCGAGGATGCCATATTTTTTTCTACTGCCATGATCAATCACCTCCTTCCATTTTTGGATTTTTGCTCTACCTACCTATCCTTGTTTGCCAAATTGAGATTTTCTAACGAAGACCTCGGGGAAGATGACAAATAAGAATTATGTATAAAGCCTACACTCTGTGCATCTTTGAGCAGGAAATGTGCCAACTCAAACATTTAATGAAAAAAAGATGTCAATCCGCGGGAAACATCGATATATTGGAGTAAATAATTAATTGTCCTCACAAGTATTAAATTTTTATGGACTTAAAAAATGTTTCTCTCTGTAATCTCCTATTTTCGGGCATTAGATCGATTTTTAAAATCACGTGACGGCGAAATTATTAAGACTTTAAACACAAAAATAATGGTGAATCGGAAATAGATTGCCAGTTCCCATGGAATTAATTCCCGATTCTTTAAGTTTGCATAATTGCATAAATAATGTTGTGTGCGACGTTTGGAAATAAACTGAAATTCCATACCATACAAAATATGATTAACAACTATGCGAAATTATGGGATATTTATGAAGTTTAAAATCGGAATTGGATTCCCGACAGAGGAGGACCACTGAACTTCAGTGTTTTCTCTTCATACCATTGACTATTTCCTGTAAGATTGGTTCCCACTTGTTTATACTTCTGCATAAAATCAAGTTGCTTCCGTTTTTCATGCTTCGCTTAAAATCTAATACAAACGCTATCATTAAGTCCTCTAACAATGTTGTATTTCGCATTTCCCTTTTCATTTTTCTCACCTGCCTTTCTGTTTTATACTTCTACCTTTTATGTTTAGCAAGCTTCGTGCCAATTTTGAGCACGGATCTAACCCGCCTACGCTAAAGCTTCGGCGGGCAGGCGCCGATCTGCAACACAGATCAAACGCAGATCTATTTATTATAAAAAAGAAAAGAGGCCAAGTGTTGAATCTTACATCCTTGGTTCAAAACCTAAGAAATGCAAAAGCCAACGCTTGGCCCCTATTTTAAAATAAAGATCCGCGTTTGCTCCGTGTTGCAGATCGGCGTTAGATCAGCGATACAAGCTACTTCTTGGCGGTCCAGATAACTGCCAACAAGCCAATAATCACTACAACAAGTGTGGAACCGGTGGAGGTATAAGCTACTACATCCTTGTAAAGCATCACGATTTGATTAATCCAACCGAGTTTGTTAGTGACCAAATCGAATACTATACCAATTAAGAATATTGGCTTTACCAAACTCCAGACCTTTTCCGCTGCATCATATAACACATCATAGACATTTCCTACTAGGCCCTTTACTGTTCTGGTTGCTTCCATGACTTCCCCCTCTTTGCCTGCTTTGTATCTATTGCAGGCCATTTGGCGCCCATCTTTGTAAAACACAACCTTTTAGCTTACAAAAACAGCACCTTTTTCCTTTACTTAGA
>CAZHVX010000004.1:0-28699 GCA_964536295.1 uncultured Pseudomonadota bacterium | reverse complement strand
CCAAATTGATTTACTATGGACAAGTCTATATCGGAGTTGTTGTAATCCACAATCCGTAGCGTTATTGTGGCAACAACGCCATTTTCATTCTGTTTTACAAATGTAACCAGCAGGTCATTTCCATCATGCTTTTTCATGGCAACATTATAATCCCCTGGCATAATAAGGTTAATGCTGTTCACTTCGTTGCTATTTGCTGATAAGACAATTTCTTTGTTTGAGTCGTTAACTTCGGCGCTCCAGCTATTTCCACTTACCATTAAACAAATACCCTGATCATTTATTGATTCATAAAGGACCGATAGTGCTACGCTTGATGTTTTTGGATCCTCAATGGCATCTGGTAGAAGAACCTCTTCAATTCCTTCAAGATAATCATTTCCTACTGTATCGGAGATAACAATATCAACATCCTTGCCAGATGGATTGGATCCACCGATGATAATGTCAGTTTCGGTATCAGAATCTATGAAAACTTCGTTACCCTTATCATTTCCGATCATAAGGTCATTTCCAGATCCGCCAACCATTGTGCTATGGGTTTTGCCCATTTCATCAGAACTTGCGAGGAGGATGTCATTACCTTCCTTGCCTTCAAGCCAGACAACCGCATTTTGAATCGAGCTGAAATCCATTATATTGTTTGAGCTATTGCCAATTATCTTGATCGAAGATGGATCGAAGCAGTCTGCTATTTTAGGATTGAAACGATCCTTAATTCGAACATTAACCATCACTGGGTTTCCACCCTGTGTGCTCATGAACGTGACAACCATGTCATTTTGATTTTCCATGTGTCCAGAAACCATTTCAAATCCGGCCGGCATATTGAGCTGGATACTTGAAAAAATATCGTTGCCATCGATGTCATCAATGTCTTCTTTCAATCCAACGACTATTTCGTTGTTGGCCGAATCTACCGATACGTTCCAGTCATCTCCTGCGCTAACTATTTGGTTCATTAGAGCACTAGATGCGGTTGCGCCACTCAAGTTTGCTGTATTTTCAACGTCAACCTGATCAGGATATGATTCGAATTCGTATTTGTCGCCAATATCAATGCCTGCACCACCCTCTATTGCGTCAACACCACCGCCTCCGACAAGGATGTCATTCCCGCCAGCACCGTAGATACCGTCATTTCCCCCCATACCGTAAATTTCATCTACGGCCTTACCACCAAAGATCAAATCTTTCCCCATTGACCCGATAACCTTATTTGAACCGCTTTCAATATCGGAGCAGTAAATAATAAAACCATTTGTTGCCTGAGTCTGAGCAAAGTTGCCCATCCCAAGTCTTATAGCCTGTGAACAATCGATATTGACGTTGTTTTGGCTGAGCGATGCATCAATAATAAAACCGGCGTTTGGGTTGTCATGAAATACGTATGAACCCAAAACCCTTTCATTATTTTCGTCAAGATAATCAAATGTAACTATCTGATAAATTTTACCACTTACGGCATCAATATGTGTGTTAACTTTAACTTCCGTGGAGTTTATATCTGCGTAGAAGGATACGGTTGATTCCTTGCCGGTATCAACGTAGATTGATCCAAGATATTCGCTATTACTTGGAACAAAACTGGCCTCATTTGGCTTATCCTTATATTGTGCATATCCTCCGATATGAATTGGAAGGTCCGGTAAGAAATCGTAATCTTCCAGTACCTCTTCAATTGGCACATCAGAGGCCTCAGCGGCCTTTAGGGCCTCAATTAGTTTGGTTAGATCAGTTACCACGGCTTGCATGTTGTCAATCTGGGCCTGAAGTTCCTTTTCTTTTTCAACGGTAAGATATTCACTTGATTCTAAGAGTTCCTGATGCTTTTGAATCTGTGATTCAAAGGCCTCTTTCTTGGTCTCAAGCGAAGGGATATACTCACTACCTGTTCCTGATTCGCTATATTTTATTTGTAGTAAGCCGTTCATAATTATCCTATTATTTATAATCGTCTTCTGTTACTTCAAATTTCTTTTCTATGATATCTGCACTGTTGTCATCGAAGTTAACGATGTCTTCAAAACCTACTAGTGTATCAAAGCCTTCTCCACCACTTACGGTGCTGATTGAAAACCAATCAAGAACCATCTGTCCCTGGACGAGTATTCCCGGCTTTTCTTCCCACGTAAAGTAGCCTTCAATGCGGATTACCAGGTGATCACTTGTTGAGCCGGATTCCTTATCAGGGTTGACAAGGACTATGACCATATCATCGCCATCTCTTGTTTTATACATCTCCGAGTATGCCTTTGTTGGTTTAATTGCTATTTGACCTACATCTTTAATATCTTTTCCATCCGCGAGCGAGAAAACTACCTGGTTTGTGCCATCCCCAGAGCATCCAACGTTGAAGTATTCATTCTGTGATGACCCATCAACATTGATTGCGTAAAATGAATTTATTATATTTGCCTCTGGGTCATTTGGATTATCGGGGTTTGTGGAGATGGTATTATTGACCATTTCTTCAATCATATCTTCTGTGAAAAGTTCGGTGTTTGACATGAAACCTTCCAGATTATATCCGGCAAGTTTTGTATTTGTCATTGGGCTCAATATAAGGTCCTCACCGTTTCCGCCTAAAATATTTATTGCACCACCCTTGGTAATTGCGCGATGTGCATCAATTAGGTTATCAAGGGAGTTGCCGTAAAAGTTAAGGTCATTACATGTTTCCGCCGCGAAGTAGTTTTCAACCTTTATCTGCAGTTCTATTGGATTGCCGTCTTTGTCTATCCCAACCATATTAATGATGAGGTGAAGCCCTTCGGATTTTAATGAAGCCGCAGAATAGTTGTCCGGCATATAGATATTCATATCTGATTTATCAACATTTGCTGTGGGTGATATAATCAGTTTACCCTGAACTTCCTTGATCTCCCATCCTTCGCCATTAAAAATACTTCCAAGTGGTGGAAGCTCGGCATTTGTATGTACAACTGATTCTTCAAAGCCCTCAAAAACAGTTTCTGTTGCCCAGGATTCAAATTTGTCGCTGGTGTCTATGCCGCCACCTGCAATTAGAGAATCTATTCCGCCACCGCCGAATATTGTATCATCGCCACCGACATTTGCCGGCAGCCCAAGATCACTATCTCCAAACATTTCATCATTTCCATTTAGACCCGCCATGAAGTCATTACCAAGACCGCCAACCATGTAGTCATTTGCATTTGATCCGATGAGTTTATCATCGTGATCGGTACCGAGGTTAACGTGTCCGGCTATTTGGCCAATGCTATTGTGACGCAGGGATTGTGAACTATCGATTGTGATGCCGTGGCTCAAACCCTCTGCTGTCGTAATCAGGTAATGATTTGGGGCTGGATTCTTTAATACCCACGCCTGTCTACTGCCATCCTGCATTGTTGCTACGTATACGATGTCACCATCTTTATAAACGTGCTCCAATTTGACCATTTCTTCGGTTATTTTAAAGATGATGTCTTGGCCCTCTTGTGACTCTGCATCAGGGATCTGATATGAACCCATGTATAGAGCATCACCGCATAGCACCTTATCGCCATCACTATCTTCAACCTGCATAACCGGCTCGTTGAAATAATCATCTAATGTTTCGACTTCTATTTCATTAAGATCCTCAGCATTTGGCATTGCTGGAATTTCAGCCATAATAAGTTCCAACTGGAGGAGGTGATACTGCAACGCTTCCATATTGGCCTTGGCTTCCATATACCACTCCGGCAGATCGTCGGCGTAGTTTGAAGCAATCTCTGAATTCATCAATGCATCAAGTTCACCCTCTAACGCCTTGAGATGGTCGTACTGCTTCTGGGCCTCTTCAAGACTCGTCGGAGTTGAATAAGCACCAATGCCGGGAATAGTTGTAATAGGATCAGTCATTTATTAATAGTCTCCTGTAATGTCTATCTCATTCATTATTGTTTCACCCTCTGCATCTTCTTCCGAGAACTCTGACGCCGGATCGGCACCGTCCGCTATTGCTTCAAAATCGGGGAAATCCCACATATTGTTCCATAAATCAGGGTTTTGCTTTGCAAATTCGGCAAAGAATGCATCATTTTGTTCGTGGCTTGCCTGAATAATGGCGCTCTCAACGGGGTGATTCCAGGCCAAATCATCAAGGACCTCACCCGTTTGTATATTTATTCCTCGTATATGATCTTCAAGTTCGGCCAGATCATTTGAGAACCAGGCATCTGCGGCGCCTTCATTCGAAATGCTCATTTCATCATCAAATTTTCCTAAAAGGTCAGGGTCTTGGAGCTCCGAAACGTGCATATCGCCATTTTTTACATCATAATAATCCCAGTGATAATCATATTCCTCTGATGCAAGTTCATCTGTGGAGACATCGGGAAGAGTGTCTCCATCAACATCGGCTGCTAGCTCGGTAATGTCATTACCCTTTTCATCATAAAGCGTCATGACCTGCTCACCACTACCATAGAGGACATCAAATGGCATGACTGGGCTGACGTTGTTTATTATCTCTGTATTTACTGTAGTATCGCCATTTGAATAGATGCAGTTGTATGAAAAACCCGTGGCCCAGGCAAAGTTCTGGTCACCCTGATCGTTATCGAAGGCCGCCAGGAAACCGCCACCTTCCTTAACGCTTTGACCGTAGGTATTACCGACTGCATAATTTTTATCGGATCCAAATGTTGCAATATTCCATCCGCCGCCGGCCTCAACGATTGATGTATTTAAAGGATTGGCATAGTCATTATTTGTATGTCCCATTAGGACAACAAAGTTGTCGTCACTACATTTTACATAACCACCGGCCATATTTCTAAAGTCAACAAATGCACCAAATCCCGCATCATCTGAACCTAACGGGCTAAGCGCTGGGGATCCACCACCCTTATTTGCGAAACCAAACCTTGAGAGTATTTCGTTGACGGTTTTTGCCCTTCTGGCTTCCTTTGGATCCGCAACATCCTGTGATGGCATATTTGTCAATATATATGTTCCGTCCTCTTGTTTTACTGGTTTGCATTCACCTTTCTTTAAAACACCGATCTCTACCAGGCGATCGATTGTTACAACCATATCATCGTAGGAGAGGGCATTTACCGCGCCTGATTCGTATTCACTAAGATCCAGGACAACAGGTGTTTCTCTTAAACCCTGTTCGATGCGGAGATTAAAACGGTTGGCAGCTATCTTCCCCTTTTCAACGTACCATGCGTCATTTCCCTCGGGTGCATCGGTCTTGGTGATTCTTAGGGCATACAATTGTATTTCATTTGCATCAAGATATCTGACAATAACATCGCCATTCTGATCCGTTTCAACTTTCATTTCAGCAACATGTACTGCAACATAGTCTTCCAGATTATCAATCTTTTGACGATAGCCATCTGAGGTTAGTTCAAATTCAGCCGGCTGATACTGTTCATATGGACCATAATTTGAATAGTCATACTTACCATCCGCCGTTTGTGTAATATCGATTGTCTTAAGTGGAAGAACTGGGTTCCCATTTGAATCCTTTTCAACCTTTATCCAGACCCATTCCATTGCGTTGATTGTATTTGAGGCGTTATTTGAGTTTTGGTTTATAATGTCAGCTGCCTTTGCCGGATTCATGCTCACAACCAGATCCTGTTTTCCGCCATATTGTGGATCTTCGACTACCTCAAAACCGTTTCCAATAAAGTATTCAGGCTTTTGGAATATTTCGGTTGGATTTCCAAGGTTATTAATGGTCTTGCCGTCACTGGTTTGAATCGATGAGAGCATATTTTCCGTAGATGTTGTACCATTGATATATTCATATGCCTCATATGGGGTCATTCCTGAAACATCTACTAATTCAGCTATAATGGTTTCACCGGTTTGTATGACACCCTCGATGTAGTCTAAGAGTTCCATTACTGCAATTTTATCCTGCAGATACTGAGCCGGATTATCGCCATCCGGAACCGCGTCCAGATTATTTAATGCGCTTTCATAGTTGTCGCGTTTCTTCTTCAAGAGATCCATATAATTGTTATAGTTATTCAATAGAAACGCGCAGTCGGCCTTTGTCCACTCTGATTTTGGTTTGTTGGTTATCTCCGCAATCTCTTCAAGGGTCTTAAATGGTTTTGGATAACTTAGATCCGATAATGATCCGTACGTACCAACACCTGAATCACTTGAGGCAGCGGTTGCTGCATATTGTGACGATCCAGATGAAGAAGCCTGTTCCTGACTTTCCAGTCCATCTAATATCTGTTCGACCTCGGTTTCGCCGGCGCTGTCAGATATACCATTTTTGGTCCCAAGCTCAGATAGTGACTGAGCTGGGTTTGAACCTTCTTCATATGTCGACTTATTTTCGGCAGTTGACGTGCTAGTCTTTTCTTGACCTTCACCGCCTACTGGAGTCGACGAATATTTTGTTGGATCAAATGTTACAGTCATTGTTGTTCCTTTATAATCGAATCAGCCAATCTAATGGCGTCTTCTAAGTTTTTCTTTATCGATTCAATTTCTTCGTACTTGTCAATTTCTTTCCTGTCAATTAGGTATCCAAATTTATTTAGTACATCTAGGTAGAATTTTGCCTTTTCAACACCACTTTCAATTTGGTTTTTATCAAAGGACTTCTTGCTAGCCTGATCGTAGTAGCTTTGAAGTATTTCCAGTGTGTCGGTTTCACTGTATGTTTTATTTACTGTACTCATAGCGATACTCCTATAATCACTAGTATAGTAAGCAATATGCTTGCCAAGTTTCGGATTAATAATAAAAAATATAAATACATGATATTATTGGTAAAAACGGTATGGCCTATTGAGGAGAATGGTTTGTGAATCGCAATCTGATGCCTAATTGGGACTTATTCTGGGGTGTGTGGACCCCAGGTTCGTCGTTCGTTGTTCGTCGTTCGTCGCTTGTGCATTGTACTTTTACTATCATAAAATAAGTACCATGAACGAACGACGAACGACAAACGACGAACGACGAGCAACTGTTATTAGGAGAGTTTTGAGGCCATCTTTTTTAGCTTCTTGATTTGGGTCATCAGAGAATCAAGTTCTCTAATGTCGGATTTGACGCGTCCGGTTCTCTTTGAGGTAACCTTTTTTGCCTGCTCGGTGAGTTTTTTAATATCTTTGTTCAGATTGGCACTTGTTTCCTGTTTTTCAGATGAGGAGGTTGTAGATATATTTAAAAGTTTACTGATAACACTGGGAACAGATTTTAAGGATTGCTTACTTTTTACAATATAGTCATCTGCGCCGCGCTTTATACACTCAGCAGCAAGCTCTTCATCACCACTGCCTGTAATCATTACCAGCGGGACTTTTCCAAGCCGTTCCTTAATTTTGAGGAGGTGGTTGGTAATTGCCTTGTTGTTGATGAAACAATCACTGAACACAATATCGTATTTATTCTGCAGGATGAAATCCTGACAATCTTCAACTGTTTCTGTAACGTGGACATTTGCCGGTGGAAAATGGGATTCAATGGAATCCGTTAACAATTCTGCGTGATACTCATTGTCTTCCAGTAATAGGACTTGCAGTATTTTAGATCTTTTCCCCATAAGATATAAAATTTAAAAAGCCAAGGGTTCAACTTAAACCCTTGGCTTTAAAATTGTTATGTTCCTTCTTGCCAGGAAGCAAGATATTCTTCCTGAAGAGGAGTGAGTTTGTCGATGCCGACACCAAGTGCTTCAAGCTTCAATTTTGCGATCTGTCTGTCAATATTATCCGGAACGGAATATACCTTATTCTCCAGTTGAGTGTGATTTTTCACGATATATTCAGCGGAGAGTGATTGATTTGCAAAGCTCATATCCATAACGCATGATGGATGTCCCTCTGCAGCGGCCAGATTGATTAGTCTGCCTTCACCAAGTAGGTTGATGTGTCTTTTATCAGAGAGTGTGTACTCAACTGTAAAATCTCTAATCTCTCTTTTGTTTTTACTCATGGCTTCTAGATCTTCAATGGCCAACTCTACGTTGAAGTGACCTGAATTTGAAACTATTGCACCATCTTTCATTTTTTCGAAATGTTCTTTTCTGATAACGTGTTTGTTCCCAGTTAGTGTACAGAAAAAATCACCAATTGGTGCAGCTTCTTCCATCGTCATTACTTCGAAACCATCCATGATAGCTTCTAGGGCCTTTAATGGATCGATTTCGGTAACGATGACCTTTGCGCCATGACCGCGGGCTCGCATTGCAACGCCACGACCGCACCAGCCATAGCCGGCAACGACAAAGTAGCTTCCCGCTAAGAGCCTATTTGTTGCCCTGATAATTCCATCTATTGTACTTTGGCCCGTTCCGTAACGGTTATCAAAGAGATGCTTTGTTAGGGCGTCATTTACCGCAATGACCGGGAACATTAAAACATTATCGTTGGCCATGCTTCTCAAACGAATGACGCCGGTTGTCGTTTCTTCTGTGCTGCCGATAAGATTTGAAGCTAAATCTTTTCTGTCGGACAAAATGGTTGATACTAAATCAGCACCATCGTCCATTGTGATCATAGGCTTCGCATCCAATGCGGCATTTAGATGTTTGTAGTAGGTTTCGTTGTCTTCACCCTTGATTGCAAAAACGGGGATTTCATCATGTACAACTAATGAAGCAGCGACATCATCTTGAGTGCTTAATGGATTTGAAGCACACAAAACAACCTCAGCGCCACCGGCCTTTAATGTTTGCATTAAACAGGCCGTTTCTGTGGTTACATGTAAGCAGGCAGCAATCCGTGTGCCCTTCAAGGGTTGTTCCTTTAAAAAACGATCCTTGATTTGTTTTAGTACGGGCATGTCAAAGCTGGCCCATTCAATTCTGTTTTTCCCTTTGTTTGCAAGGGCTTTATCTTTTATGTCATAGTTCATGAAAGTGCTCTCCTTAGTTCATCTGCTTTATCTGTTTTTTCCCATGTGAATTCCGGTTCATTACGACCAAAGTGACCAAACGCAGCCGTCTTTTTATATATTGGTCTGAGTAGGTCAAGGTGTTCGATAATGCCGGATGGTTTTAATGGGAAAACTTGTGGAATGATTTTTTCCAATTTATTTGGATCAACTTTAAAATTACCAAAACCATTAACCATTAGTGATACTGGTTCTGGAAAACCAATTGCGTATGCAATTTGAACTTCGCAACGATCAGCTAAGCCTGCCGCCACAATGTTCTTTGCAATATATCTTGCCATGTATGATGCGCTTCTATCAACCTTTGATGGATCCTTTCCGGAGAAGGCGCCACCACCATGTGATCCCTGGCCACCGTATGTATCAACGATTATCTTACGCCCAGTTAATCCGCAATCTCCATTAGGACCACCAACGACAAATCTTCCGGTTGGATTAACCAAGAAACGAGTCTGGTTGTCCATGAGGTTTGCTGGAAGGGCAGTTTTGATTACCTTATTGATTATTTCTTCTTTTAAGGTTTCGTAAGAAACCTCAGGGGAGTGTTGTGTCGACACAACTACTGTATCGATATGAACTGGTTTGTGATCTTCATATCTAATACTTACCTGAGATTTTCCATCTGGTCTTAAAAAATTCAATTCATTATTTCTTCTGGCTTCTGATAGACGCTTTGTTAACTTGTGAGCAAATGAAATTGGCATTGGCATAAGTTCTTCTGTTTCGTTACATGCGTATCCAAACATTAATCCTTGATCGCCAGCCCCTTGTTCTTTATATAATCCTTCACCGGCGGTAACGCCCTGTGAAATATCTGGAGATTGCTTGTCCAAAGCAACCAGGACAGCACATGTTTCCCAATCAAAGCCCATTGCGCTGTTATTGTAACCGATATCCTTAATTGTTGAACGAACGATTGATGGATAGTCTGGTTGATGTTTTGTTGTAATCTCACCTGCGATCATTGCCATGCCGGTGGTTACAAGGGTTTCACAGGCGACACGGCTGTACTTGTCGTGTTTTAAAATGTCATCTAATATTGCATCAGATATCTGATCTGCAACTTTATCCGGATGACCCTCTGTTACTGACTCCGAGGTAAATAAATAGGTTCTGCTCATTTTCCGCCTCCTTCCAAAATATTGGGTTAATCTTTTAAATATCGAATCCATTTTTATTGGGCGATACTATATGGTTTGTAGGATAGGGTGTCAAGTAAAATATGATCGATAACATCTTGAAATTATTGAGAAAACAGCAAATTCCCTACGGGAATTATAGATCAAGTGATGAGATAGCCTTTCTGGCATAAATGGGGAGGATTCCCTTCATCTCTTTTCCAACAATCTTTTCGATTTTATCTAGAGAGGTTGTGCCGATAATTTTGGTAAACATTTTTTGTGCCTGATCAAATGTTATTGTTCTCAAAATCTTTTTGACAAGTGGAATAGATATAGGATTCATGCTGAGTTCGTCAATTCCAAGCCCGACTAGTATAAGTATGTATAAAGGATCTCCCGCCATTTCACCGCAAAGCGTTATTGGTTTTTCGGCATGTTTTGCCCCATCCACAATTGATTTAAGTAACCGCAATATGGCTGGGTGCAGAGGATTATATAAATAAGAAACCTGTTCGTTGGTTCTATCAACCGCTAGTGCGTACTGGATAAGATCATTTGTACCTATGCTTAAAAAATCCACTTCTTCGGCAAAGATATCAGCCATGATGGCCGCAGATGGGACCTCAACCATCATCCCAACTGGTGTGTTGGGATTAAAACGTACATGAGCTTCTTTCAAATCTTTTTTTACGTCGGCGATAATTTCCTTTGCTGACCTAAGCTCAACAAAATTCGATATCATGGGTAGCAGGATTTTTAAATTTCCATAAACGCTGGCTCTAAAGAGGGCCTTGAGTTGAGCTTTGAAGATAGAAATATCTTTTAAAGAAAACCGAATTCCTCTTAGACCCAGCGCAGGGTTGGCGTTCATGATATGTCCATTAACAGGAAATTTATCACCCCCCAAATCCAATGTTCTGATTGTTACTGGCTTATCTCCCATTTTTTTGAGAATGTCTTTGTAATTATCGAATTGTTCATCTTCAGATGGCATGTCGAGCCGATTAATAAATAGGTATTCTGTCCTATATAGTCCGATTCCCTCTGCGCCATGCTGTAGGACTGATGGAACTTCTTCGGCTAATTCAATGTTTGCAACTAGTCTTAGTGAATGTTTATCCTTAGTTTCTGTTGGAAGATGGATGTCTTTTAAAAGCAATTTTTCTAGTTTTTCATATTTTTTTATTAGAGATTGATATTCAACTATTTCATTTTCTGTTGGATTGATTATTATCACGCCCCTTGGCCCATCGATAATAACATTATCTCCATTGTTTGCAATGTTTGAGATATTATTTACACCAATGATTGCCGGTATTTCCAGGGAACGTGCGATAATGGCTGTGTGCGAAGTTTTGCTTCCCTGTTCCGTAATAAAACCTTTTACCTTTTCCTTATTGAGAGTTGCGACTTCAGCGGGAGATAGATTTGTTGCTATCAGTATAGAATCGCCACCTAGCATATCATCGATAGAGCTGTCTATATCACCAGTTAGGTTTTTAATAATTCTTTGCCCAACATGAATAACGTCATCTTTTCTTTCCTGAAAGTATTCTTCACTTATATCAGCGAAGGCCATCTTTAAATGAGAAAGGGTTTTTTCTAGTGCCCATTCGGCGTTTATTCGATGATCAACTATGTTTTGTATAGTCGATGTTGTAAGCATTTCGTCTTGTAATAGAAGCCTGTGTGATTCGATGATTTCTATTTGATCTTGGCCCTGGAATCTGCAGAGTTTTTCCTTGATTCGCTCAAGTTGCAACCTTGACTTATCAAGCGCAGTATTGAAACGATTAATCTCGCGAGTTACTTCACGATCATTTATCCAATACTTTTCTATGGCAGTTCTGGATGATGTGAGTAAAACGGCCTTTCCAATAGCAACACCCTGTGAGCCGGGGGTGTGAAATATTTTTTGGCGTTTAGTTTTAGGCATTATTCACCAAAATTGTTTGAAATAAGTTTTTCAATTTCTTTCATCAATATATTTGCATCAGGCCCTGATGCTGATATCTCAATTTCGGTTCCTTTTGATGCAGCAAGCATTAAAACACCCATAATGCTTTTGCCGTTTACAGAGACATTGTCCTTTTTAACATTAACCTTTGATCTAAAACGATTAGCAACCTTCACAAAACTTGCTGCGGCTCGTGCATGCAGGCCAAGCTCATTGCTAATTGTAAATTTTTTAACAATTGTTTCTTCCATAGTCTTGAACCTCTCCCTTTAAAACATCTGATGCTATAGTTATGTTTTTTCTTCCGTAACTTTTTATAAATTTTGGTAGTTCTTTAAAATTCATTTCCATTCTCAAACTAGCAATCTTGATCAACATAGGTAAGTTTACTCCAGTAATAACTTCAACCTTACCCTCGCAAATAAAGGGTAGGCAAGAGTTGGATGGAGTGCCTCCAAACATATCTGTCAAAATAACAACTCCATCACCATTGTCCGCCCTTGAGATGGCGTTTTTGATAACATCTAGGTTGGTTTCTTTTTTTGCATCTGAGTCAACCGTTACAGGAACGATATTTTTAGCGCTTGGTAAAATGGTCAAGGTGGTGTTAACCATCTCTTTTGAAATATTGCCGTGCGATACTACAATAATGCCAATCATTTTGTACCTACTCTAATAATTCCCACGTTGTTTTTTCGTTACCTTCCGGAGAAATTTCTCTTTCCAATTTATCTTTAAACTCCCTAGCGGAGTAATGACCGTCGAGTTTTAATAACTGGTTTCTGGCGGCGATTTCTATTATTGCGCTAAGGTTCCTGCCCGGCCTAACAGGGATTTGAATGAACGGAGTTACAACATCTAGCATGGTGTAACGTTTTTCATCTATTCCAAGCCTATCGTATTCTATCTTTGGATCCCATTCTTGAAGCTCGATAACCATCTCTATAATTTTACGATCCCTGATGGCTGCGATTCCAAAAAGATCTTTGATATTGATAATTCCTAGACCTCGAATTTCCATATGATACTTTATTATTTCGGAACCTGTTCCATAGAGGGTAGCGGGGGGTTTCTTTTTAACGTTAACAATGTCATCGGCTACGAGTCGATGCCCCCTGAGAATTAAATCAAGAGCACATTCACTTTTGCCAATTCCGCTTTTACCTATGAGAAGAGTTCCAACTCCAAATATATCCATAAGTACGCCGTGAATGCACGTGCTTGCGGTTAGTTTATCCTCAAGAAATCTACTTATTCTATTTATAAAAGTTGAGGTCAGTAGATCTGTTCTTAAAACGGCAATGTTATGCTTGTTGCAGGTCTTCAGTAATTCAGGAAGGGCTTCATTATTACGTGTGATGATAAATGCGGAGATGTCAACCTGGCAGATCTTCTCCAAGACCTTTGTTAATTCCCTTTTTGGTAGACTAGAAAGATATCTTATTTCGGAACGGCCTAGTATCTGAATTCTGCCTGTATGTAGGTTAGATGTGTCTCCTGTTAGAGCTAAGCCGGGTTTCTGTATTCTTGGTATAGTGATTTTTTTCTCTAGCCCAACTTCATTGGTTAAGAGCTCTAAATGTAACTGATAGGCCGTGTCTTGAAGTAAGCTTATTACAGGAGTACATAACATCAAAACTCCTTATCTGAGTCGGTAATTAATTTGTATATTTCTTCTTCACTTTCTGCTTTGAGTAAACTTTCTCGGAATGAATCTTCCTTTAAGATTTTTGATAATCTAGCAAGAACCTTTAAATGTTCTCCGGCTGCATCTTCTGGCGCAAGTAAAACAAAAAATAGGTGAGAAGGTTTGCTATCTTGGGCGTCAAACTCTATTCCTGAAATGCTTCTTCCAAATGCAATCACAATTTTATCTATTTCACTCATTTTACCATGTGGAATGGCTACTCCATTTTCGATGCCAGTACTTCCCAATTTTTCCCGCTCCATTAGAATATGTATTACTTTGTCGCGATTAAGTTTTGGATAGCTTAGTGCGATTGAGGAAGCAAGTTCGGCTACTATGTCTACTTTGGATCTTCCCTGTAGATTGCTAATTATGCTTGTGGGTCTTAAAAAATCTGTAATATTCATAGGTTCGGATAGAAAATTGTTAATATTAAACCTCAACCAGGACAAATGGGTAACCCATCAGGGTCCAAAATGCAATAGAATTTTGGTAGGTTAGGGGGCTCTTTTTAGACTTTATGTGCTTTAACACGCTCTTTGTGCTTTTTAACCTGCTTCATTAGCTTGTCAACTGCCTGATCGATTGAGGTGTAGAGGTCCTCGCTTTGTTGCCGGCTAACGTGCTGAATGCCGTCGGCATTTAGTGTGATTTCGGCCTGATGACGAAACTTCTCAATGCTCAAAATGATATGTACATTAAGCGGCTTAATTAGGAATTTTTTAATTTTTTCTAACTTTTGAGATGTATGATCTTTTATAGCATCTGTCGCTTCAATGTTTCTGAAAGTAAAAGTGGTTTCCATAAATCACTCCTTTTTTGATTATATTTTGTGCAATAAAATATTGAAAACAGCTTGAAATCATAAGTCAACGATTACCCTTCACGACGTCTTTTAGACGAGGGGAGAACTTTTAAGTTTTCGCGATATTTAGCAACTGTTCTTCGTGCAATGTCTATATTATTATCCATCAACATTTTAGCGATTTCGTTGTCGGAGAGTGGCTTTGTTGGATCTTCATTATCAATCAATTTCTTAATCTTTGTTTTGACGGCTTCTGACGCAATTGAATCACCCTCAGTTTTGTTAATACTGCTGTTGAAGAAGTACTTTAATTCGAAGATGCCCCTTGGGGTATGCACGTATTTGTTGGTTGTAACGCGGCTGATGGTTGATTCGTGCATGTCAATATCTTCAGCTACATCCTTTAAAACCATGGGTCTCAAAAAGTTTATACCCTTATCAAAAAAGTCTCTTTGGAATTTAATAATACTCTCAGTAACTTTATACATAGTTCTTTGACGTTGATGTATGCTTTTAATCAGCCACATTGCCGAACGCAACTTGTCCTGAATGTATTCTTTTGTTGTATTAGTATCTTTGCCCACATCCATAAGCGTACGGCGATATAGGTTGCTTACCTGTAGTTTTGGTAAACCGTCCTCATTTAAGACGATGGTGTAGTCATCGCCGATCTTATAGACATAGACATCTGGAGTAATGTACTGAATATTTTCGCTATTATATGGACGCCCCGGTTTGGGTTCCATCGACTGGATGATCTCTACTATTTCCTTAACTTTGTCTATTGGAAGCTTTTGCTTCTTAGCAATGATACTGTACTTATGATTTTCCAACTCTGGCAAGTGTTCTTCAATCAGCTTTGCTACCAGTGTTCCGTTTTCACCTAATAATTTTGTTTGGAGAAGTAGACATTCCTTTAAGTTCCTGGTGCCAACGCCTGCTGGATCAAAACTTTGAACCTTTTTTAAAACTTTCTCAACCGATGCTTCGTCTATTTTTAGTTGTTTGGCTTGTTCCTGAATTGATATTGAAAAATAACCATCGTCATTAATATTGCCAATGATCTCCGATGCTATTTCTTCCTCTTCATCAGTAAAATCAGCCATATGAAGTTGCCAAAAAAGGTGATCTTGTAAACTTTCAGTTTGTTTTATTGTATTTTCATAGGTGGGAAGATCGTCTGGAAGTTGTGTTTTGCCTACAGGATATCCAGGGGCATTGTAAATTCCCAGATAATTTTCCCAGTCGAAGTTGTTAGGCTCTGTTAATTCGCCTTCCTTGGTTCCAACCTCTTCGGCTTTATCCCCAGATTGGCTCTCACTAGGGGAGGCTTCAACCTTTTCTGATTCGGTTTTGGAGCTGTCTTCACCAGCCTCTTCTTCAGAGGATTCTTCTAAAATAGGATTTTCAAGTAGTTCTTTTTGTATCAGATTTGCAAGTTCCAATCTGGATAATTGCAACAACTTGATAGCCTGCTGTAGTTGAGGAGTTATTACTAATTGTTGTGATAGTCTAAGCGATTGTTTTAGTTCTATTGCCATGGTGGATGTATGATACCAAAGTACTTCAACAAAAGTCAAGAATGAGCATCCAATTAGTTGATTTGTTTAAGATATTATTTCGATTGGGTTTTTTTAAAGTCAACCCCTTTTTTTACATTTTCTTCGGTATTTGCGACCTTATTTTTTTGTTTTTCCCAATTTTTGACCTTTGCGTATGCAGTAGCTGCCTTTATGTAACTGGCAAATATGGGATGTGGCTTCATTGGTCTTGATTTATATTCGGGATGGAACTGACATCCTACAAACCACGGGTGGTTTGGTAACTCAATGGTTTCAACAAGTTCCGTGTCTGGATTAATTCCGGATATCTTGAGCCCGTTTTCACTTAAAGTATCCCTATAATGGTTGTTAAGCTCATATCTATGACGATGTCTTTCTGAAATCTCTTTTTCTCCATAGGCCTCAAGTATCTTTGTTTCTTTTTGCAGGATACATGGATAAGCCCCAAGACGCATAGTTGCGCCCTTGTTTAAAATTGCTTTTTGTTCCTCCATCAGGTTGATCACCGGATGAGGAGTGTTTGCGTTGAATTCATAACTATTTGCGTCGTTGAGACCACAAACATTGCGGCTGAATTCGATTACCGCCAATTGCATACCTAGGCAAATTCCCAAAAAGGGTATGTTGGATCGTCTCGCGTATCCAATACATTTGATTTTGCCTTCAATTCCTCTTTCACCGAAGCCGCCTGGGACAAGAATGCCATCCAAGTCATCTAGTTGTGAGGTGTCTTCAGAATTTTCAAGACTCTCTGAATCAACAAATTTGAGGGCTACCCCTACATCATTAGCCAAGCCGCCATGACAAAGAGCCTCATTGAGACTCTTATATGAATCAATAAGGTCAACGTATTTACCGACTATGCCAATAGTGACTTCCTTATCGTGTTTCTGTTGTTTTTCTATGAGAGCTTTCCATTCTTTTAGATCCGGTGTTCTCGTCCAAATATTTAATAGTTCAACTATTTTTTCATCTAGTCCTTCCTCGTGAAGATTTAGGGGGACCTGATATATGTGTTTCACATCACATGCTGCGAAAACACAATTTGTTGGAACGTTGCAGAAAAGTGCAATTTTTTGTTTAACATCTTGTGGGAGCTCGGCTTGTTCGGTTCTGCATAATAAAATATCCGGTTGAATACCAATCTCTCTAAGTTTTTGAACACTATGTTGTGTTGGTTTTGTTTTCAATTCTCCAGCGGTCTTAATGAAGGGAACCAATGTTAAATGAATATATAAAACATTATCTTTACCGATGTCGCTTCTAAACTGCCTTATGGCTTCTAAAAATGGCAAGCTCTCTATATCTCCCACGGTTCCGCCAATTTCAACAAGAACAACATCGACGTCCTTGGCCACTTTCATAATGCTTGCTTTTATTTCATCTGTAATGTGTGGAATGACTTGTACGGTTCTGCCAAGATAATCACCACGTCTTTCCTTTTGAATGACCGTGTTGTAAATTTTCCCGCAGGTGAAGTTGTTCAAGTGAGACATTTTGGCCGTTGTGAAACGTTCATAATGTCCTAAATCCAAATCTGTTTCGGCTCCATCATCCGTTACAAAAACTTCACCATGTTGAAAAGGGCTCATTGTTCCTGGGTCAACGTTTATGTAAGGATCTAATTTTTGAAGTGTTATTTTTAATCCGCGATTTTCAAGTAGGGCACCAATTGAAGCGGCAGCGATACCTTTGCCCAAGGATGAAACAACGCCGCCGGTTACGAAAATAAACTTTGTTTTGTTTGACATAAATTACATAGTAAAAAATGAACTAGTGTATGTCAACGAATGTTTAGTCTCTTTTTAAAAATAAAAAAAGGAGGTTTGGAATTCCAAACCTCCTTTTTGAAGTATCGTGGTAGAATTAACGTTTTGAGAATTGTGGGCTTTTTCTGGCTTTGCGATGCCCATATTTCCTACGTTCCTTTTCACGTGAGTCACGTGTTAAAAGGGCGTTTGTTTTTAAGGGTTTTCTCAGGTCTGAATTCATGGTAAGCAACGCTCTGGCTATGCCATGTCTTACAGCACCAGCCTGGCTCGCGATACCACCACCCAAAACATTGGCAGTAATGTCAAACTTGCTGGCTGTACCTGTAACAGCAAATGGTTGACTGACTAACATTTGGAGTGTTGATCTTTTGAAATACTCTTTATAATCCTTCTTGTTGATAAGAATTCCACCTTCACCAGGTGTAAGAATAACCCTTGCTATTGAACATTTTCTTTTTCCACAAGCCTTAAACTGTTTTCTTTTTTCTTTCTTTACCATAGTCCTATAACTCTATCTGTTTTGGTTTCTGTGCTTCATTATTGTGTTTATCATCAGTGTAGATCTTTAATTTCTTAATAATTTGACGATTTAGTTTGTTTTTTGGGAGCATCCCCTTTACCGCATGACGAAGAATTTCGGCTGGGTTTGTCTTTAAAAGTTCCTTTGGGGTAGTGTCTCTAATTCCACCAGGGAAACCTGTATGCCAGTAGTATTTCTTGTCATCCATTTTCTTGCCTGTGAACTTAATCTGAGAGGCATTGAGTGCGATAACAAAGGCCCCTGCATCGGCGTTTCGGGTGTAGGTTGGTTTGTCCTTTCCAACCAGTAGTTGGGCTATCTTTGTTGCAGCTCTGCCCAGGGGTTTATTGGCAAGATCAACAATGACCCAATTGCGATCAGTGTTGATTTTGTTGAAAGATTTTGTAATTTTGTTCTTCATATCCGGTAACACCAAATTAATTAAAATTAGTAAAAATCCTTAAAAAACAAGGAGGTTATGGCTTAAAAGTTAAAGCCCCCCTTTAGAGTGCCATATATAAAAGGACGCCATGCTATATAAAGAACCCAAATAAATGTCAAGAGAAATGATATTGATTTCCTAAAAAGATGGTGATAGGTCTGGAGAAAAGGGGGCATCGTGAACAACTCGAAATTTAAAGGGATTTTGGATTTTCGGGAAGATTCAAAATCGGTCTTTACATCCGGACATACGAATGAAGAGGTCGTCGATTATTTCCTTACCTCGAAAACAAGGGAAGAGGTTAAGCTTGGGTTTGTCACCTTTGCCAAAGAATATTTTCAAAATATAGCACTCTTTATCATTTGGTCCCGTAGTATTAGATTGGTTGAAGCAACAGGACCAAATGTTATATTCGATAAGGGAAGAAAAGAAGAAGTGAGATTGGCTGATACAAATCTTTTTAGAAGCGTTATTCAGAGCGGACATCAGTATAGAGGATCGGTTCCACTCGATAAGGAGGGTAGGAAAGAATTTGATAGATTTTTAACCGAAATACCAAAAGAGTTTTGGCTGTACCCTGTGCGGGTCAGCGATAAGGTAGATTTTGTGGTTTACGCAGACACTTGTTTGGGAGTTGAAGAACACTGTACTGCCAAGTTTGAATACATATTAGAAAAATCCAGATTGGCTATGCGGCTGATGCTGGTAAAAAAGAAGTTAGAAACCCTCTAGTGCTTGTTCAATTTGATTTTGGGCGGTGAAATCGATCAGAATCAAATTGATTACAAGCACTTGTACTGAGCCAACCTGCCAACATTAAGTTGTCGAAGTACTAGTCCAAATATCCTTTTTCAATCCAATGGATATCAAACCATTTGTGCTCCATGATAGCCAAACTCTTCCCAGTGGTGTTCCCCTGAGACCCTTATAGAGACAACTTTTGTGCATAAAGCCTACAACATGCCAATTTCACTTTGATAATTTCCTTCTACTTTCCCAGAATGAGAAGGGGGAAATTATACGTACCACATAAATTTTCAATCATATCAATAAGTTATATTTATTTAAAAAAGCAATGCGTGGCATAAAAAGTGCATATCTTGATAGAAGTGTTAACCAAATTAAGGAGATCGAGTCAATGAGAAAACCACATGATTACGATAAAAGACTCGAAGGGATTAGGCGGGAAGAAGAAAGGCCGAGATCGGCCTTTGACCTTTGGCGTAGTATGGGGGCTCACGCCAGAAAGTTGGATCAGCGAAAAGGGGCTGTCGCAGTTGACAGTATGTTGGCTGCATATAGGAATCGTATGACCTACACATTTATTCTAGGAAAAGAGGTAGCTTCAATTCATTTCGATAAAGAAAAAAGGGAAATATTCTTCAAAGGTCACAATCTGAATAACATGGCGTTGTCAGAGGATCAAAAAGAGGCATTGTTTGAATTAACTGAAATTTTGGAAAAAGATCCTCAGGGAAAGAAGTTTGTCGAGGATTATAAAAATGTTTTGCACAAGTGCTTGGCCGAGAAGAGGTAACTTTTTAAGGGTTTGTCTGTTTGTCACCACTCCTCATTTGATCTCACATCTGTGAGATATCAATAAAATTTTTTACACAAGGAAAAGCGTATGAGTTTTGTAGATTCGATACAAAGAAAAATCTTTGGGCAGCCGGTTCCAAAATTCGATCATAAAGGTCAGCATAGATTTATTCGTTCACAAAATGAAGCGTGGTCCTTTGATGGAAGAATATTGCTGAACGGATACGATGTGCGTACGTTGATTGATGGAGAGCAAAAGGATACATCCTTTTGGCGCTCGTTAATGACGGGGTTGGATGTGTACAGGAAAGAAATGTGGAGTAGTAAAATCCATGATTATGTGCTGTTGGATAGTGTGGTTAATGATCTCATGGAAAGGTTGATGTACAAAATCGGAAATAGATATGAAGAAAAGATAAACGGTTTGGGGTGCAAAATGGAAGGAAAGGCGTTCTATATAAACAATATCAATGTAAAGGCTGTGTTGGCTATGTATAGGG
Organism: uncultured Pseudomonadota bacterium; assembly: GCA_964536295.1. Taxonomy (GTDB): domain Bacteria; phylum UBA10199; class UBA10199; order CAZHVX01; family CAZHVX01; genus CAZHVX01. The sequence continues at coordinate 7,908 of CAZHVX010000004.1, read as the reverse complement.
TTCGGCCCACCAAAAAGGCCCAGGTTTTTCTAAGGGGAGTCAGCTCCAAACTTTACTTGATAATGAATGGCAAAAGCGTTACAAGTCAAAAGTATCACCTTTATCGGGCGGTAAAGGAACTTTATGAAGAAGTGGTGTCTGCGATTAATAACGTGCAGACCATTAGTAGTCATCCTTTGTTGCCTGGTCGCGGGGATTTTGCTTTATAGTAGAGTTTCCACCTCTCAGAGATCATCACGCATCAATTTAGCCGGTAACGATGTTAGTAATAAAATCAGCTCGTTTTTGAGACAATGGTCAAGTTGTGAGGGATGGTTGTATGAAGGTCCCGAATATGGTGATGCCAATTCAAAGATCAAGGTTGAACTTTCCAGATGTAAAATAGGGAAAAAAGAGTGGCAAGAAGTTTCCGGCAGGGCTCAGATCTCCGTCAAGGGAAGTGTGAATGATTATCTGTATGGTGACATAATTAGATTCAAAGCGCGATTGGGATTGCCGAAAAAATATAATAACCCCAAGGGATTTGATTACAGGGATTTTTTATTAAATAAAGGGATCGGTGTTACTGGCTATATGCCAGGTATGGGTAAACTTGAACGCCTTGGTGTAAAAAAAGGTTTTTGGATTCAAGTCAAAAGAAGTATCGAAGGTTTTCGCAGCAGGATAAGGGGATTTATTGATCGAAATCTTTCTTCTAAGGATTCGCAGATTATAAAGGCGCTGATTTTAGGGGACCGTGGAATTACGTCATATGACGTTGAAGAGGCCTTCAGGCGTGCTGGTGTGATGCATATATTGGTCATCTCCGGCCTACATGTCGGTTTTGTTGCTACGGCTTTCTTTGTTTTTTTTAAGACAATCTTTTCATGTTTCACAATATTTGCCCTGCGATTCAATGTCATAAAAATTGCATCATTCGTAACTATAGTTATGGTTTTATTCTATGTTTTATTTACAGGAAGCCATATTTCAACGGTAAGGGCTGGAATAATGATAACGGTTTATCTTGTTTCCATTATTCTGGATAGGCGTCAGGACATATATGTTACACTAGCCATCGCGGCAATTATTATCTTATTGCAAAATCTATTTGCGATTTTTGAGATATCCTTTCAACTTTCCTTTATTGCAGTCTTGTCTATCGTCTATCTATATCCCAAATTAGAAAAACATTTTCCTATTTTAAGGGGAAAGAAGTGGAGGATAAGACCCCTGCAATTAGTTGCTGTTTCCACCGTTGTGTTAATTGGTGTTGGTCCAGTTATTGCCTATAATTTTAATCAAATAACAATCATGGGGTTAATTGCCAACGTTGTAGTCATACCCCTTGTTGGTATTTTGATGGTACCCTTCGGATTGCTTTTATGTATGGGATGCTCTTTAAGCGAAACCCTTGCGGGTGTAGTATTGGAGTATTTAAACTATATAAGTTCGGTTTTGTTGTACGTTGTTGAGTTTCTCAGCAGGTGTTCAGATCCTTTTATAATCAGGGTTTCCCCGACGCTCTTTGAAATATTATTATTTTATACATTTGTACTTTGCCTTATCAATTGGAGATCTATATACTACAAAAAAGTACTTATTTCATTTTTATCAATAGCCTGTCTTGGTAACTTTTTTTATTGGGGGGTCCTACCTTATATGAATAAGGAATTAAAGATAACCTTTTTGGATGTAGGGCAGGGGGATAGTATCCTTGTGCAATTTCCCAGTCAGAAGGTTTTATTGATTGACGGTGGCGGAATAAAGGGGAGCGATTTCGATCTTGGAAAAAATGTCATTGCTCCATATCTACTTAAAAATAAAATTAAAAAAGTTGACTACATCATTAATACACACCCTCATCATGATCATTATAAGGGGTTAAGTTATATTATACAAAATTTTTCACCAGAAAAAATTTGGATCAACGCATACGATGCCCCCGATGATGAATATGCCGAGTGGATGGCTTTTAGAAAGTCTTTCAATGAAAGTGGTGCAGAGGTTTCGATCGCCAATGAGGATACAGATGCTATCATTGAAGGAGATGTTCGAGTTGAATTTCTTTCTCCCCCTGTTGAAATAACAGGGTGGGAGAGAAATGACACATCCATTGTTAATAAAATCGTTTATGGCGACGTGCGTGTTCTCTTGGCTGGTGATCTGGCAAAGATAGGTGAACGTTGGCTTATGGGGCAGGGTGGTGATTTGAAATCGGATATATTAAAGATTGGTCATCATGGTGCCTTTGACGCTGGAAGCGATCTATTTCTGGATGCCGTCAATCCTGCGAAGGTGATTATCTCGGCTGGATTGAATAATATCTATGGTGTGCCGCATCAGACGACCTTGAACCGATTAAACAAACGCGCCATTGAGATCCTAAGAACAGATATCAATGGCGCGATAGAAATATCAACAGATGGAAAAGAAATCAAGGTAGCTACTTATTAGTCGACCCGAATAAGAACCTACAACTGTCCCCGTTTATTGAACTAGGGTTTCCCAGGATTTATACCGCCAGCCAAAGGGGCCCCGCTCAATTATCATAAGGATTTTCTTCAAAGAGCCATCCTCTAATGTGATAAAGGCTGTGGTTTGAATTAGATCTTTTTTGATCTCATCTGTTTCTACGATCTCCACTTCTTTGACGGAATTTTTATGATAATCGGTATCTGAATATTTTTTGCCATATTTAGCGAAGTGTCTTTTGATAATTTTATCTGTTCGCTCAGGTGTCGGAGCTCTTCCTGCGCATGCAGTTAAAAGAAAAATAAGACAAAAAAGAATTAGGTTTATTTTTTTCATATGTTACTTTTTGTCATTGCGAGGGACCTAGGTTATCCGAAAATGTACTTTTTGTCATCCCCGCGGAGGCGGGGATCCAGTCTTTTTAAATATTTCTGGATTCCCGCTTTCGCGAGAATGACATTCTTGGATAGCCTCGTTCACTCGCGATGACAACTCTTAATTATCCTGCAATCTTTATTAATTCAATAAAGGATTCAGGCTTCAGTGCTGCGCCACCGATCAGGCCACCGTCAATATCCTTTTGTTTAATGAGCTCGTCTGCATTTTTTGGATTCATGCTACCGCCATAGAGTATGCGAACCTTATCTGCGGCATCTGAACTAAAGTTGTTTGCAATAACTTCACGCAAGAAACCATGGACCTCCTGTGCCTGCTCTGGTGTTGCTGTTTTTCCCGTTCCGATTGCCCACACCGGTTCATATGCGATAATTAAATCTCCGACCTCTTCGGAGGTTAGTCCGTCAAGCCCACCCAATAATTGGCTTTCATTTACTTCATTAACCTGTCCGGCTTCACGCTCTTCAAGTATTTCGCCGACACATACTATTGGAATAAGTTGATTTTTTATGGCTGCCTTTACTTTTTTGTTGACGGTTTCATCCGTTTCACCAAAATATTGGCGTCTTTCAGAGTGACCTATGATGACATAGTCACAACCCGCATCCTTAATAAATGTACCGGAGATCTCACCGGTAAAAGCGCCACTATCTTCCCAATGCATATTTTGGGCCGCAACACCTATATACGTGTCTTTCAATTTTTGAGCGACTGGATGGAGAAGTGTGAAGGGTGGTGCCACTACAACATCAACCTCTCCCGGGTTCTTTAAACCGTAAAATATGCCATTTACTAGTTCAAGGGCCTCAGCTACGGTTTTATTCATTTTCCAATTACCTGCCATTACGGGTACTCGCATTTTGCCTCCTATAATAATTTCCGTTCCTTAATCTCCCTCTCCCTAAGGGAGAGGGAAGCCTATCGTAAGATAGGCGGGGTGAGGGTGGCGTTAATCTAATTATCACCCTCCCCCGTAAAGGGGCGTGGCCCCCACGGGGCTTTACGCCCTTAATCCCCTCCCTTAGGGAGGGGAAATTTTCCTTACAATTAGCTCTTTAAGGCATTTCAATAACATATAAAGCTTGGCGAATCAATCCATTCCCCGCGTTGGCTTATCCGACGCGGGGTGGTTTGAAATTCAAAAGATTTCAAGGAGATCCTTCGGGGTCGCCCTATGGTCGCCCCACTCAGGATGAGGGCTTCGGCCGTGAGCGCTTCGACAAACTCAGCACCGTGGGCCAGTCGAACGGCTCAGCCGAAGCCCTCATTTAATTTGATTTTAAACCTCATTAGACTTGACAAAATTGCACTCTTTGAGGAAGATACCGAAAAATTGAACGCAAAACCCCGTTAGAAAGAATTTCGTTATAGTTAACGATAACCCTTCTAATGGGGGATTAGCACAAACAAAAACATGGAGGGTAAAATGGCTGAGAATTACGTGGTAGTATCAAAGGTAAAAGAATTTCTGAAAAACAAGGGTTTCCAGACATCAGCAACGGCCGTTGACGCATTAAGCAATGCTGTAGCCGATTTACTAAACAAGGCTGCAACAAGAGCAAAGCTGAACAAACGCCAGACAGTTCAAGATAAGGATATCTAGTGCTTCGACAAGTAAATTATAATCTCTTTGAGATTATAATTTACAGCTCAACACTGGTCCTGAGCAAAGTCGAAGGGCTAGTCTGTTGATGAAATGATCATTAAAAAAGGGGGAACTTGGTTCTCCCTTTTTTTGTATCTACTTTTCCGCCTGTTCTCGAACCTCTTCAACAAACCCATCTACCATCAAACCAACGATCATTTTAAAAACGCTCTTTGGAACATACGATCTTCTTTTCAACTTAAATGAATAATGTTGATTGAGGTGGGTTTATGCATTAGTATCCTCTTTGAATCAACAACAAACAACTTGAAAATGGGTATAAAAATGGGAAGTAGAAATGAATCAAAGGCCCAGCTTACTTATTTTATCTGGAAGCTTGGAAAATACTGGCATTTAATTTTGGCCTCCTTTCTCTGCGACAGCTTTATAACCATCGTCGGAATGATCCCACCACTCTTTTCTGTTTTGATATTTGATTACGCATATCCTCACAGGGATCTGAACTTATTTACGATCATTACAATTGCAATATTTGTAATATACTTTCTGGATTTTATCTTTTCGGCCTTTATTGATTACATCAATATATACATTCATCAAAACTTCGATAGAAATCTGACGATGGATCTTTTTAAAAAAATTGAAGAACTTCCATTAAAATTTTTGAACCGAAAAAAGATTGGAGATTTAACCGTTCGGTTAACGGAGGATATCGGCGAAATAGTTCGTTTTTGCGTAAATGTTTTTTCGGATATATCAACCAACCTGATCAAGCTTGGCATTTTCCTATATATTTCACTGAACTTTAATTACAAAATAACCCTTCTCTCCCTCTTAAGTATTCCGTTTTACCTACTTGAAACCAAGTATTTTTCCAAAAAGCTGGAAAGCGTTCACAATGAAATGAAAGAGGCAGATTCAAACATTATAGAGGAAATTCAAACAAAATTAATAAACATTAGAACAATCAAGGCATTCAACCAGCAACGAAACGAAGCGGAGAAACTAGGCGTAAGACTTAGAAAATCATTCATGCTGACAATAAAGGAAAGCCTTATCTCAATCAGCCACGCCTTTACAAACTCCTTAACCATTCAGGTGTGGAGCACCTTTGTGGCCTGGTTTTTGGGATACGAAGTTATATCTGGGCGTTTAACAATCGGCGAAGTTATTGCATTAGGAATCTACCTGCCTTTATTAGAAGGTCCAATTCGAAACATAGCATCGCTATATAATAGATATAGAATTACTAAGGTTTCATCCAGGCGCGTTTTAAATATATTAAATGCATCTTCCGAAAAATCAACACAAAGCAATGCACCATCACTTAACATCTCCAAGGGTGCGATTAACTTTAAAGACATCACATTTGCCTACGAAACCGAAGCCCCCGCCCTAAAGGATTTTTCATTATCCATACCGGAAAAGGCCTCAGTTGCTATCGTTGGTGACAGCGGTTCGGGAAAAACAACGATTTTAAATCTCCTTCTGAGGTTGTATGCACCTCAAAATGGAACAATCTCTATAGATGGTATCGATATATCTAAAGTTAACATCAATTCTTTAAGAGAAAACCTTGGCGTAGTATTTCAGGAGACAACGGTAATTCCAGGAACCATTAGAGAAAACATCCTATACGGCCTAGACAACAGACCCGATCAAGAAGTAATTGATGCCGCAGAAGAGGCTTGCGCCCACGAATTCATTATCAATACACAACATGGATATGAAACAGAAATCCTCCCACAGGGCAAGAATCTATCGGCTGGACAAAAACAAAGAATTGCCATAGCAAGAATTCTTTTAAGAAATCCAAAAATCTTAGTTCTTGACGAACCGACAAGCGCCCTTGATTCTGCCAATGAGTTTTTCATTCAGGAAGCAATAAATAAAATCATTGGTACCCGAACATTAATCATCATCGCTCATAATTTATCAAATCTTAAAAAAATTGATAAAATTATTGTCTTGTCAGCTGGCCAGATTGCTGAAGAAGGCAAATTCCAGGAATTAATGAATAAAAAAGGCGAATTCTACCGCCTTTACAACCTTTACTATGGCGGCTTTCAGAAGTTTCTGGATGAATTCAACACCGAATTTCAAAGAGTATTAAGATATGGCCAGGACCTAAGCTTGGCAATGTTAGAGATACCTGAATATAATTATATTTACAATAAATACAAACCAATCAACGCAACTAGATTCATTGAAGAAGTCTCCTTATTTATAAAAAAACAGGTTCGCGTTATGGATCTATGCTCGATCTACACTGGGAACAAAATCGTTTTGGCAATGCCTGAAACGGATATCAATTCAAGCATACTCATGCTCAACCGATTATCGAATTCAATAAGGGATTTTTACTTTAAAGCCGAAATGGAAAAGATTGGCGCAACATTAAAGGCCGGCATTGTTTCCTGTAAGGAAATTCGCGCGCAATACGGTGAAGATCTATTTGATATTGCAAATAAACTACTATTAAACCTTAAAGCCGGTGAAAACTTCAACACATTCAATAAAATGGAGAAAAATACCGATGAATAATGAAACTTTTTTTGATAAACTGATAAACAGGATGACCGAGAAAAGCAACAAATCTAAGGTTTACGCGATATCAGTGGTATCCATTGCATTAATAATATTATTTTCGCTGGCATTGTTATATGGGTTTTTTTACAAAATTGATTTAAAACTAGAAGCGCATGGTCAGCTTTATCTGGATGAATCAAATGATAAATTGTATGCACTAATATTCGTAAACACTGATCATTATGAAAAAATAAAACTTGGTCAAGAAATCGAGATTGTGTATCCAGAGTTTTCTACGCCATTTTTCATTAAAGAAATAAACTCTCCCTTAAAAGGCATGGACACATTTAATATTCTGGCTGAACCTAAAGTACAAACAAGAGAAATCCGACATGATGAGAAAATAAATGTAAAAATTGTTTACGAGACGAGAAGAATCATCGACTTGTTATTTAAAACCTGATCTTAACTGCTACGTTAAAACCGCCCCACTTTGGTTTGAATTTTGCTTCAACATTTTCACTAATTTTATGGATTAGCATCCGTCTAATTGCACGACCATTTAAAAGTGGATGGGTATCATCCTGCCTTAAAGCAAGACCATCTATTTTCTTTTTGATCCCCGGCATAGTGGTTTGATTATATCACATTTTTTGCATATAACGCAAATTATGCATAAAAAAAACCCTAACTATAAAAAATCATTGCCTTTTTGGCGTTAATATAGTTGAACTTGGTTCTTTCGTAATTAGATGCAATTTAAAGGGCAAGAACATGTCATTCCTGCAGATGTTAACCATTTCGCTAACAGAATGAGCCTTGAAATCGTGTTTTAGTGTTACAATGTACTATTACACCATTATTAGCATATGTCATTCTCGCCTTGAATAAATATTATTTAGCGAGAATCCATATGTGAATAA
>CAZHVX010000003.1:23630-36145 GCA_964536295.1 uncultured Pseudomonadota bacterium | reverse complement strand
ATGAATTCAATTCTTCGCTTTTTGGAGTTCACAATCTACAAAATTCTCTGGGAGCAATCTTGCTATGCATAAGACTTGGCTTAGAGATTAAATCCATTAAAGACGGCCTTGCGTCATTTAAAGGTGTAAAAAGGCGCCAGGAAATATTGAATTCATTAAATGGAAGACTTGTTATCGACGATTTCGCCCATCACCCCACAGCTGTAAAATATACAATAGAAGCAATAAAATCACATTTCAAGGGAAGAACTGTTTGGGCAATATTTGAACCGCGCTCCAACACATCCAGAAGAAATATATTTCAAAGCCAATTTGCTGAAGCGCTTTCACCCGCAGATAAAGTAATTGTTGCCGAGGTTTATAAATCAGATCAACTTCCGAAGGATGAAGTTCTGGATGTGAAACGACTTATAGCTGACATTAGAAAGCTTGGCTCAAATGCAAATTACATAAAAACAGCCGATGAAATTGTCAACTTTACTAACAATGAAGCAGGACCAGAGGATATCTTTCTTGTAATGTCGAATGGTGGATTTGATAATATTCATTCTAAATTAATAAATTCTCACAATTCTTGTTAGATGATAAAAAAAAGAAAATACAGAAGATTGCCGCTATATGAAGCGCTGATATTTTTTGCGATAGTAATCGCCTTGATTCTATCGCCTTATCTTTTTCTTCACACGTCATATGGCCAACAAATTATCAAGGATCAGGTTTCCAAACACACAGATTATCAAATTGGATGGAGCGATCTTATATGGAAAGTTTGGAAAAACTCTATAACAATTGATGATCCATTTTTCATTCAATTAAAAAATGATTCGAGCCTGTCTGCAAAAAAACTAAACTTAAAATATAGTCTACTCGGGCTAATCAGGGGTAAGGTAGTCATCTCAAAACTCGAAGTTGATGCGTTAGATGTAGATATATCAAGATCAAAACCAGGTGAAAAAAAAGCAAAAAAAGAATTAAATTTAACAAAGCTTGTATTGCTGCAAAACTTAGAGATTGAAGACCTTTCTTTAAAGGATTTTATTATACATTTAAAAAATAACAATAAATTAAACATTGGGGCTGCAAATATTGCGTTATCAACATCAATCTTTCGAGAAACATCACTAAGTGTAGTTTTAGGCAATCTGTCTTTTGGCGATTCTTTCGAAGAATCTGTTAGCAGCTCAAGTATTAAGCTGGATATATTAACTGATATTAACAATTTCAAAAATACATTTCCCTTTACAACAAAGGGGGGTGGCCACCTCAGCGTTACAGGCCTCTTGCTTAAAAAATTACCAGTTGATGCACTGGAAGCAAACTTAAAAGTTCAGGGCAACTCCATTGCACTCACACAATCTTCAATAAAAATAGGCGGCCACGACGCAAAGCTTAACTTAAATGTAGACACCCTTTCGGAAGAGTATTCAGTAAAAATCAATATGCCTTCACCAATAAAACTTCCTCATTTTGGCAAAGATATTGACACGATACACACGGCTGGCAAGTTAAGTGGCAACATAGATATAAACGGAAAGGGGCTTAACTTCAGCAAAGCAATTGCTACCCTAAATCTAACCCACAGTTTTGATGTTGATCCAGAGAAACCCGCAAATATTGTTGCCAAGGTCCACATAAACAATGGCGTTCTTTCAATTATTGAAGCCAACTTGAATGTGGATAACTACATTATATCTTCGGATGGAACAATTGATACAAACAGCAAAAATGTTCTTATTAAATTTCAATCAGACAATTTCCCCTTAGAGCTTGCATTTAATAAATTTAAAAACAAACACCTTCAACCAATCAATGGCCCAACAAAATTTGACGGGTCCTACACAGGGTGGGGAAAGGATTTCGCAGTAAAATTGAATGGGGCAACCCAGGGAGGTGGCTATTATGAAATTGTTGGTGAAAAAATAGTAGCCTACTTTGAGGCCACATACAAACACATTATCCTGAAGGGAGATATCTATCAAAACGATAAGAAAACCGGAGTTGCCGATTTAAAAATAAATTTTGGAGAACGCCCATCAAGGAATGCAGATCGATATAAAGAGATTGATTTTCATGCAACATTAACGAACCATACCCTAGATAATTCCCTAAAAACATACAGGGCTACGGGATTGGGAAATGGTGAAATCAGAATAAATGGCCCCGTTACAAACTTTAAGGGTGAAGCAACGATCGATGTTGAACAAGGTTCCGTTTGGGGACATTATTTAAAAAAACTTACCACAACCTTCACCTTGAGCCCTCAAAAACTGATCTTCAACAATTATCAGATCTCTTATGAAGATTTCGAGCCTGTTTATTCTAGACATCCCATTGAAATGGGAATCGAGACCGATGCCGGTTTTTCAGTAAAGGGCCGACTCCATGATAAAACACTAATAGATCTATTTTATTTTACGCAAAACAAAAAACTTCAAATCAACAAAATTATTTATTCCGATAGGGAGGTAAAAGAAGCCAAGATGACGGCCTCAGGGGATGTCGTTTTTGAACAATCCATCAATCTAACCCTTGATGGAAAAGTAGATATCGGATTTTTAAAAACGTTTGAAGAAAACATTAGAGAAGCGCAGGGGTTCGTTGATGGTAAAATAATAATAAGTGGCCCAATATCGGACCCCAATATCACCGGCGCATTATATTTAGATAAGGTTGCTTTTTTCCCCAGAAATATCAGATATAAACCTTACGATTTAAGCGGAACAATCGTTTTTAACGGTAAACAGATTAAAACGAAACATTTTGCAGGAAGTTATGAAGATGGGCGCTTCAGTTTATTTGGGAACATTGAACATCAATCGCTTCAGTTGAAAAATTTCAATCTATCTATTGAAGGAACCAAACTGCCTTTTGCCAATGAAGATCGAGACTTCAAAGCAGAGATGGATTGTCAACTAAATTGGGCGGGCTCCCAAAATGGTTCAAAACTCAAAGGCTACATATCAATCCTTGAAGGCAAATATACGAAAAATTATGAGTTACTTGAACAGCTGACAAAAAGCAAGAAGCACGAACTCAGAAAAAAACGTCAAGCCCAGGAGTCTACATATAAAAATGTGGTTCTAGACCTAAAAGTAGATAGCACCGGAGACTTTTTCATAAGAAATAACTTGGGGGACATTGAATTAAAGGCCAACCTTGACGTAATCGGAGCAGCCGAAACCCCCATCATCAATGGGTCCATCGAAGCGATCTTTGGAGAGATCCACTATTTGGGAATTAATTTCGATATTGTTCAAGGATTCTTAGATTTCAATGAAAATGAACCCGACAATCCATATATTGAGGTAATTGGAGAAGAGGAAATATCCTCATACACGGTAACTGCTAAATTATATGGAAAACTTGATAAATTAATGATGGAGCTGTCTGCAATGGGTGGAGAAGCTGGAACTCTTGACAGACAAGACACCCTTTCACTGATAACCCTTGGGATGACACAGCGCGAAGCACAACAATATTCATCAAACTTAAACACCCGAATGGCTTCTGGGGTGGTAGCAGAACAGGTAAGCAGGGTCGTTGAGCGGCCAATCACAAAATTTACACATCTGGATGTTTTTAGACTAGAAGCTGGCAATGGGAGTTCTGCTTCAGATCCAAATAACACCAACCTTTCTCAATTATTTCTGGGAAAACAAATAACGGATCGCTTATCATTAAACTTTTTAACGGATGTTGACGTCGAAGATGCTCAACAAACAATATCCGCTGAGTATAAATTGACTGACTTTCTCCTATTAAAAGGGTCTCGAAGCAGTAATCGCAGATATCAGTTAAATGTATTGCTGCAATTTTTGTCCAGATGATAAGTTATGATTAAAAAAGTTATTACATATATCCTATTTTTTACACTTTTTTCTCCCTTTTTATCTGCACTTCAAGCAGACAAAATTATTGGGCAAATCATTATTCATAATGGAGATAACGTCCCAGTTCAAACCATCTTAGATGTCTTACCAATAAAAGAAGGGAAACCGTACAATATCGAAAGACTTGACCTTGCAATAACAAACCTAAGGAAATGGAATGTTTTTGAGAATATACAGGTCCGAACCTCGACTAGAGGAAACCTAACGGACATTCATTTCTTTTTAGATGAAGCAATAATCGTCGGGCGCGTTGACATCTATGGCAATTATCCATTTATTGAAAACAAAATAAGAAAAAGAATCAAAATTCGGGCTGGCGATATTTATTTACCAAGCAGAGCACAGAAACAAATCGACAGAATTGTTAGCTTTTATCAGAGAGAGGGATATTTTGGGACCAAGGTTCTTTTGGAAGAGGAATACAACACCCTGGACAACACAGTCTCCTTGATACTTAAAATACAAAAGGGATATCAGTTAAGATATGGCAATATTGACATCAAAGGAAACAAAAGGTATCCCAAAGGGCGGTTTACATCTAAAATCAATCCATTGCGGCCATACCACCCGAGGAGATTGAAAAATTCAATTAATGAATTGCGCGATCTTTACAATAAAAAGGGATTCTTATGGTCTAAGGTTGCTATTACAAAACAAAACATTGATTTAAATAATAAAAAAATTGATCTGGAGCTAAAAATTTACGAAGGACCTAGGGCTAAATTTAAGTTTTCGGGAAACAAAGGAGTCTCCAATCGCACTTTAAAAAAATCGCTGACATTTTTTAAAGAAGGGTCCCTTGATGAATATGAAATTGAAGCAAGTAAAGAAAAAATCAAAGAAGCCTATATTAATTATGGGTACCCAGGCGTTCAAATCGACACGAAAAAGATTTTCATGGATAATAAAGACATAAAATTCAAGTTTATTATCGATGAAGAAAAAAGAATTCGCATAAAGAAAATTCACTTTAATGGAAATAGGAAAATAAAATCAAAAAAGCTAAAAAAGCATATAATCACACACGAAAACACCTTATTCGACAAAGGGGTTTATGACGAAGAGGTTCTCAGTGAAGATATCCAGGCACTTAAAAGTTTTTATAATTCGATTGGTTACCCAAATTCTCAAATAGGACAACCATTAATTACAAAAAACAAAATCGAAGATAAAATTTATATCGACATCCCCATCGATGAGGGGACTCCAGTTGTTATCAACGAAATATCCATCATAAACCAGGATCTTTTTGATAGTAAAGAAATTTTGAAAAAGACAAAACTTAAAAGCGCTGACGTCCTCAACCTTGAAATAGCAAAGCAGGATAGAAATTCCGTATTGCTCTTTTTCTCCTCAAATGGATACCCATACGCTGAAGTCAAACAGGATTTTAAATATATTCAAGATAACCAGGTTGATGTCATATATACAGTAAAGCCTGGCAAACATGTTAAGGTTGGTAAAATACTAATCGTTGGCAATCTTTTAACTACCATTACTACAATCAAAAAGGCCCTTTCACTAAAAGAAAATGACCCCTTTGCATATGAAGAGGTGATAAAAAGCCAGCTAACTTTAAGACGCTTAGGTATATTCAATAGCGTTGAAGTTGAAACGATTGGTTTGGATACAAAAGAAGGTATTGTTCATCTTTTGATAAAAGTTGAAGAAAGACGTCCCTTCCAGGTTGATATTGAGGCCGGTTACAGCACCGATGAAAATTTTGCCAGCACTCTAAGGTTTACAAACCTAAACTCATTTGGATGGGCTAAAAGAACAGGTTTGGAACTTACTGGTGGTAAAAATATTGCAAAATCAGAGCTAAGTTGGATCGATCCCCACCTTTTGGGCCATGACATAGAGATGGTATTAGCGAGCTGGTTGCAATATGAAGACAAACAAATTTACAACTACTCTCAAATCGGCGGCAAAGTCGCATTTTTGCGCCACTTACATCGCACAAGTTTTCTTGTCGCCCAAGAAATTGATAGAAACTATTTCTTAACAGGAAGCAGCACCGCCGCTGACGAAGACAGCTTGAGAGACAACACGTTACTGAAAACAACCTTCTCTGCTAGTTTTGACACCAGAAATAGTTTTGCATATCCAACAAAGGGGATCTTCACGCAAGCCAGTACGGATTTTTTCAACGAACTTTATGGAAATAATGCACGTTTCGTTAAACTTGGTTCAAAGGGAGAGGCCTTTTACACATTATTTAATTTCTTCACAATTGTTAACAGCGCTAGGGTTGATAGAATTCAAAATTTGATTGACGGTTCAAGCGTTCCATCCAACGAATTGCTATACCTGGGTGGCGACAACACCCTGAGGGGCTTTGGAAGAGATAGTCTGGGACCCATCGACGCAAATGGCGATCCTACAGGGGGTAGAACCAGATGGATCTACAATGCAGAACTCCGGCTACCAATCTGGAATAGTCTTAAGTGGGGATTTTTCTACGACATGGGCTCTTTAACGGAGCATTTTGGCGATATTAATTTGGACAATGTCAGGCATTCCACTGGTTTTGGGATACGTTACGTAACGCCCGTTGGACCGATACGCGCCGACTACGGCATCAAGCTTGATCGCAAATCCGATGAAGATTTTGGTAGATTTCATCTAACCTTCGGATGGGCATTTTAGAAGGCCTAAATAACATCTAAACTTCTTCCATCAACTGCGTGCGTCAACGGAATACCAAGCATATCAATGGCCAACATAAATAAGTCCGCTGTTTTTATCACCTTTTCATTTAGCTTGGCATTCACATAACATGGAACGTTCATATGTTCCGAATGGAGCGTCCCATGCGAAAATACATGTGCAGCGGATATACCACTTCCATCTAAATCGTATCCCGGTTTGGATGTTACAACCAAATCGCCAGTTCTGGATGAACGGAATAATTGCAATGTTTGCATTATTCCATCAGGATATTCTGTGGCTTCTGATAATTTCAAGGCCGACATCGGATCAATATGCCTTGGCATATCTTTGTAACCAAATGGATCTCCGCTTAATAAAGAATATGTAATCCGCTTGTCCCCCTCAGACACAATACGCGCACGACCACGACTACTCGCAACCACAACGCCACCATCAAAGCTGCGACCAGCCAAAATGTCTATTTCTTTTCTTTTCAATAAATCATCGACAAGCCCCTGAGCGTCCAACTCTTCAAAATAGTACCAGTCGTTCCATTCGGCACCCTTCTTCAAATAAACATTGGCCATCGAAGAACCTGATACCATACTAACGGCATCCGCCTTTTGCCATTCTTTATGCTTAGAGGGAAAATTTAGAACCTTAAAGCGATCACTTAAAAAAGATTGCAGGTCAAAGTGCCCTTGGAGTTCAGAATATCCATGATCCGAACTAAGAACTATAAGGGTTTTTTCATACGACCCGTTTTCTTTGAGCAAGTCCACCATCTTTCCAACATAAGAATCCAAACGACGATAAGAATCCAGAATACTTTTCGTATCTTTATTATATCCCCTAAGCCTATGGTCCACAGTTGGATAGTAATAGAAAATATAATCGGGCATTTTTCTAATCATAGATTTTAGCCATCGAAATGCCGCCTCCTCAACAACCTTTGGATCATCATCTTTTTTGTGTTTAGAAAAAATAAATGGTGTCTGAAAAAAAGCTGGATCACGAATAATGCCAGCGCCCCTGTTAACCATTCCTAGAACATTTACTGCTTTTCTGGAATATTCAAATATGGTTCTAACATCCTTGGATATATCATGATCCAGAGCATAAGCGCCCCAGCCAAAATAATCGCGAAATCTATTTATTGTTACCTTACTGGCTGGCAAGGTCCTTTCAAACCATTTTACACCGGGGATGTCACACGTACCCGGAAAACATCCTGTGACAAAGGGGGCAAATGCCGGGCCTGTAGTTGAAGGAAAAGAAGACACCGCTTTTAAACTGGAGCCCCCTTCGCAGATGTGTCTTTGTATATTGGGCAATTCACCCTTCTTGATCAACTCTTCAAAGTTTTGATAATTGGCTCCACCAACAAGCAAAACCAAAATATGTTCATATCTGGTCTTCGTCCTATCGTAGCCATATCTTGCACGCTCTAGGACCTCTTCTCTTCCCTCGCGTGTATATAGTTTACTTAACACCTGAGGAACGCTGTCCCTTTTCCCCTTCTTATCAACCTTGTCCATTTCATTCATTATCCAGACTACTCTGTAGATTGATGTTGCATTTGTCATTACACCCACGATAACCACCGCACCTATTACAGTAATTGGCCACGGATTGGCCCACCAGATCTTAAATAAAATCGTAAAAACAGGTTCAAAGAGCGATGCAACACCCAAATAAACAATTCTTTCGGGCCTTTGCATGCTTCCCTTTTTACACACAACCCCATTGGCCTCACCCTTCGCGCGCGTATAGCTAACCAGCATGGATCCTGCAAATCCTGCCAATACAAAATAAAACACCCATGAACCTCTAAAATAAAGGGCCAGCCCAAAGAAAACCAAGCTTTCACTGAAACGATCGACAACGGCATCATAAAAGGCTCCGGATCTTGTCATATTGTTTGTCATACGAGCCACATATCCGTCAAACATATCAAATGATGCTCCGATAACCATTGTCCAACCGGCAAATCCAAAGAGACCATTGGCAAAAAGAATACATGGAACTACACCACCTAGAAAAAAACCTATAGTCGTGAGTATATTTGGAGTAAAACGACATTTAATGAAAAATTTGCACATCGGGATCATTAGAGAAAACCACCAATTTTTGAAAAACATATTTAAAAATTTGGAGGTGCCTCTGGATGTAAGATATTCGGGCGCCTCCGGCCTATCCTTGCGAAGCGCAAAATATAGTATGTGGATTATCAGGATCGCATTGATTAAAATCACCGGCCCAAACGTTATCCATAATGGGTTTATACTCTTCAGAAATTCCATATTCACCTCGGCATTAAAATATTTTTAAGCGTTCTAACGGGTGTGGTGGAAAATACGTTTTTTTCAAAAATTGTCATTCCCGCCCCCGCCTGCGCGAGGGTAAACTCCGGCGGGAATCCAGTAATTTCAATAAGTTCTGGATCCCTGCCTTCGCAGGGATGACATTGAAGGGTATTTTCCACCATGCCCCTAATACGTTGAAATGATAAGTATTTTAGCTGCCGTAATTTACTCCATTAGAGTTTTAGATGTCAAGGGCTCTAATATATTTGTTAAATAAAAAGCCTCGGCTGGGAACCCAGCCGAGGCTTTTTTATAGCATTTTTCTATAACCTAATTAGAAGTTATAGAGGAAGCCTGCCACACCACCGAAACCTAATGGGGCATCGCCCACATCTGGTTTCTGATAGTCGACCTTTGCTTCAAGTACGAACTTCGCATCGTCGGCTAGCATATATCCGCCACCCAAGCTGAGTTCATAGATACTGCCCTTTGCGCCTAACAAGTTACCGTATGTAGCAGCGTTGTTAGCTTCGGCCTGATATGACCACGCAAACTTGAATGTTCCATCCCATACATCACTGAAATCATAGTTAACATTCAATAAACCACCATAATACTTGGCATTTGTTGCGCCGGCTGGGTCATTATCCTGACGATAGAGACCTTCACCACCAACTGAGAACGCTTCTGTCAACCATACATGGAAGTCCAAATCACCCAGGAATGTATATTTCTTTCTTTGGGTATTTTCTGGACCAAAGGCACCACTTAAACCAAGTGTGCTTTCCATACCTTCATCGCCCCAGTTATATCCCAAACGGAAACCGGCTGAAGGCATATCATTGTCATCACCAACGCCGGCATTTGCTAAGTCATTGACTGCATACAGATGAAAATCAACTGCATCGGTAAATGCGTAGTAGAACTTCAAACCGGTTGCTGTGGTTGGTCTTAAGACCTCATAAATGGTGCTGTGTGTGAAGAGATCGTTGTCATTGACATCGACTGCTTCAAAACCGATCGGAAGATGGAACATACCGACCATCATCTCAACACCATTACCAACGGCGATATTCGCTGTTGTGTAGGCTTGTTCAAGTGCAATGCCATTGGTTATTGAGCCTGCTGCATTTGAACCGAAGTCCAAATCAACACGTGCCGCAATATTTTCACCGAAGGTCTTCATAAGATCCAATTCAGCGCCTTCTAAGAAGAACATGAATTCATGATCCTTTGGACCGGCGGTGTCACCTGCTAACTCGCCCATTGTCAATGTATCGGGTGTCCCTACAACTGCGGGTGTAGGTACAACTGCATTCTTGTTCCAATAATCCCAGCCAAAACCTGTGTTAACATGACCGGCTGCCTCAAATCCGCCCTTTACATACTCGTCTGCTGTTGCTGTGACTGTAAAAGCCATAGCAACTACTAGTACTGCTAAAAATAATTTTCTCATTTTTTCTCTCCTTTTATTTCCTTTTCTTGTGTTGGATAAATATGCTTAACGCAATTTTACCAACGATTCTAATTCACCTCTGATGTGGCCCCATCTTTCGGAGAGTTTTCACCTCCTTTCCCGGCCTGTCTATCAAGGTGTAAATTTAAAAAACTTTGTGATTTCCCCTCTATTCCTACTGGATGGCATTTCTACCTAAGCACCTACTTTAAGTCAAGCATAACCTAACCACTTGAAATTACTTAATTATACGACAGGTTATTTAGGTCCCCCATTATAAAGAATGTATTTAAACATATCAACAAAAAATCCATATTTTTTATATGCATTGCGTAACATATTCCACTTGACCCTTCAGGCCTTATACGCTAAGCCTATGAAATATGGGAGAAAAAATTAAAAGACCATATATCTTGATTGTCGATGATGATCCTAAGATTCATAAGTTGTTAGAGAAAATGCTTGAATCAGAGGGCTTTGAAATCGGAAGCGCATTTAATGCAAAGCAGGCATTTGAAGCGGTGCGTGTAAGAAAACCCGATGTAATGCTTCTAGATATTATGATGCCTGAAGTTTCCGGCATTGAAGTTGTCAACAAAATCAGAGCCGATAAGGATTTGAAGGATATAATCGTTCTTGTAATCTCCGCTAAAGATCATCAAAACGATAGGATTGAAGGACTATCTCACGGCGCAGACGATTACATTTCCAAACCATTTCATTTAAAATCACTCGTCAGAAAAATCGATCACATGCTCGCCGAGAGAAAATAGTTTCTCACCACAAAGACACTAAGACATAAAGTTTTTTAAACCACAGAAATCACAGAGCGGATGATTCAGAATATACATTGAACTCTGTGAACTCAGCGTTCTCGGTACACTCTGTGGTTCAAAAATATTTATTTTGTTTCGACGATCATTTCTATCATCACCGATGATCCTAATGGAAGGTTTAATACCCCAACCGCGGAAGCGGAACATTTTCCAAATGGCCCAAAAATGTCTTTTAAAAATTTTAAGGCGCCTTCCAGGACCTTATGCTGATCCTGGAAATCCCCACCAGATGCGACATAGCCAGTGACCTTCAAGATTCTTTTTATCTTATCAAGGCTCCCTAATTCTTTTTTCAATACGCCAAGGATATTCAAAACACAGACACGGGCCGCAGCTTGACCTGTATCAACATTTATACTTAATCCAAGCTTGCCCCTGTACATCAATCTTCCTTCGGAATATGGAAGCTGGCCGCTAACAAAAATCTGCTTGCCTGATTTAACAATATGCTCATGCGAACCAATTGGCGACACCGGTTCTGGTAAATCAACAAACAACTCTTCAATTTTTTCTTCAAATTTCATATTTGTACTCTATTTTTTAAGCTGCCGGCGCAGCGGTTTTTGTTTTTGAAACCATCAGACAAATCAGCAATGGAGTATTTCTCACATCCTGAAAGATTTTTCTTTCAGCATCATTTGTAAAAAGCCCCCTCAATGAATCATCAAAGAAGGCCTCTCTTATCTCTATCACTTTAAGGCCTGCAACACGACAAATCTTATAATAATCCTCGACTCCGCGAATTTCTGACTTGATAGATTTGACACGTTTCTCCCCACTTTGCGCATATCTACCAAATGGATGGAAATCAAAGATAACCGCATATCCACCAGCCGCAAGGGTTCTACCAACCTCTTTAATGATTTTTACGATATCTTTTTGTTTCTTTGCGGTAAGTGATGCAATTGCATAATCAAAAAAATCATCTTCAATCGGAAGCGATTCGACGTTAGAAACAACTGAGTAAATTCTTCTATCACCGGGGTGTTTCATCCCGGCTGGGGCATCACCTGTTTCGATTTGAACCGCAATACTTGCACCGTATTCACGAAGCATCCTTACGTACCTACCAGAACTTTCTCCTATCTCTAAGGCAACCTTGTCAGCCAGGTTAGGGGTTGTCGAACTGACCAGCCTATCCATTGAATGTTTAACAACATGAACCAGCTTCGACTCTGACAATTGATCCTCTATAGATACAACCGGTTGAATGCCTTTAGGCTTGATGGCCTGTTTTTTTGCACTTTTTGCATGGCCGATGACCTTTTCAACAACTCTGCCTAATCTAGTCATCCCTTTGGTCAGCGCTAATTCAACTTTTTGTTTAAGCATATACGGTAGTTTACAGAAAAAATTTTCTATATACAAGATATTT
>CAZHVX010000003.1:0-23530 GCA_964536295.1 uncultured Pseudomonadota bacterium | reverse complement strand
TTCTCATATTGACCCTCCTATGAAAATATAATAGAGTCTCCAAATATTTTTTACGAAAGGAATACAAAAATGAAATTTTCAATAGTTAAAGAGTCCCTGGATAAGGTTAAAGCCGATGCCGTAGTCATTACCTGCTTCGGAAGTAATAATGCAAAAAAACCGAAAACACCTATAAAATTAAGGGATGAGGATGGTGGAAAGATCCTCGACAAAAAACTTAGTGGCATCATCTCAAAGGAAATCAGATTATCGGATTTTAAAGGAAAAAAAGGTTCGACCTTACTTATACTCACACATGGCAAAGTGGCGGCAAGATATGTCATAGTTTTGGGGCTTGGCAGTGAAAAAGATTTTCATTCTGAGTCACTTCGTCAAGCCGCAGGAAAATTATGTGAAGATCTTGAATCCATAAACGCAAAGTCAATCGCATTTATTTTAGAAAATAAATCACTACTAAACATTAAGGAATCCGATCGAGTAAGCGCATTTGTAGAGGGCCTCATACTTGGCGGATATAAATTCGAGGACCATAAAAGCAAGGAGAAGAAGGAACCCTTTCCACTTCAAAATTGCAAAATAATATACAAAGGTTCCTCTCAAAAAACATCAAAGGCAGTAAAAGAGGCCCAAATCAAGGCAAAATCAACCTGTTATGCAAGAGATCTTACAAATACATCATCAAATTTTATTATTCCGGATTCACTTGTAAAAGAGGCACGAAAACTTGCAAGGAGCCCTAGGATCAGCATCAAAGCCCTTTCATTAAAGGAAATAAAAAAGCAAAAGATGGGTGCTTTTTTGGCAATCGCAGCGGGATCAAACAAAACCCCGGCCTTTGTTCATCTGAAATACAAACCTGCAAAGAAATCAAAGAAACGAATCGCGATTGTTGGGAAGGGGATAACCTTCGACACCGGAGGCTATTCAATAAAAACACGCGAGATGCAGGATATGTTCCATGACATGGCTGGCGCTGCCGTTGTCCTGGCCGTTTTCAAGGCAATCGCCGAGCTAAAACCAAACATTGAAGTAGATGGTATATTTGCAGCATGCGAAAACATGATCGATGCAAATGCAACAAAACCCGGAGATATTGTTACCTCGAGAAAAGGCACAACAATCGAAATTCAAAATATGGATGCCGAGGGTCGAATGATACTGGCAGATGCCCTGGATTACATCAGCGATCAAAAGCCAGATATTATAATTGATATAGCAACGCTGACCGGCCATGTACCTTATGGTCTTGGTGAACTCTATACCGCACTCCTTGGAAATGATCAGAAGCTCGTAGATGAATTACTCGCCGTTGCAAAGGATTCTGGAGAAAAGATGTGGCAATATCCATTGGAAAAGGAGTACAAAAAGGGACTTGAAAGCCAACGCGCCGATATAAAAAATTCTGGTGAAAGTAAGGCTGGCACGATCAATGCCGCTTTATTTTTGGAACACTTCGTAGGCAAAAATATCAAATGGGCACATATGGATACCGCAGCCTCTGCATGGTTCAACAAACGCCATTACTACAATCCAAAGGGCGCCTCTGGGGTTACAATAAGAACGTTAATAAATTTTTTAATGAAAAACTAGTTTATGGATGATATCAGGGCTTTAATATTCGATTTCGATGGACTCATAGTCAATACTGAACCTATTCACATGGCCACCTTCAAGGAAGTTTTGAATAAAGAGTTGAAGATAGATTACAGTGAAGCTGAGTACAGGGAAGAATATCTGGGATTAAATGATCGCGATTTTCTCGATAAAATTCTAGAAAAACACGGCATCCAGGTGGATAATGATTCAAAAAAGAAGCTTATCGACAAAAAGGCTCGTCGAGCTTTTAAGAAATTGGAGGAAAATATCCCCCTCATCCCTGGTGTTAAAGAATTTATAGAAAAAATCCATAAAATTTGTCCACTAGCAATATGTTCCGGTGGGCTCAAGAGAGAGATTCACTTCATTCTGGAAAAACTTGGATGGCTTGATTTTTTCAATCCAATTATTACAGCAAATGAGGTTAAGTGGGGGAAACCGCATCCACAGGGATATTTAATGGCTTACGAGGGTTTAAGTGAGCGCCAAAATTGGCGTCCCATTCTTCAACCACGTCAGTGCCTTGCTATAGAAGATTCCCATAAAGGGATTGAAGCCGCGCACGCCGCAGGAATCCCCTGTGTCGCTATAACCAATTCTTATAGTGAGGCTGAATTGGTTAAGGCCGATAAAACCGCATCCTCTTTAGAGGAAATGCTCTCCCTCGTGAACCTAAAATAAAGAATATACGCAGCGTTGACACCTCTCCACTTTTTTGAGACTCTATGAAAGTATGAATGAGCAAAGACTAATTGAAAAGTTATCTAAAAAATTCAACATTGAAGAATCTCTGTTGGACGAGTATCTAAAACTCTTTAAAAAATACAAAATCCCCGTAAATATTAAAAATTCTATGAAATCCAAGAGGGCGAATAATGTCTTAGTAGTTTCAACCCACGGTTATTGGGGTGATCCACCACCAGCGGGTGTTCCCGATACCGGTGGTCAAACATATTATGTTCTCGAAACCTCTAAGGCGTGGGGAAATCAAAATCGCAGAGTAATAATTATCGCTCGTTGGTTTAAACCCTATCCCCGCATCGAAAAATTTGGAAAAAATGTTTGGCTGATCAGGGTTAGAGCCGGGGGTGACGATTTTATTCGAAAAGAAGATATCTACCCATTAGTTCCCCAAATGGCCGAGGCCTCAACGGCTATCGCGGCGCTTTTTGGGGCCAACGCGGCAATGGGACACTATGCCGATGGGATGGTAAGTGCCGTTGAAGTTGGCGAAAGACTATCTATGCCGGTTGTCACAATTCTGCATTCATTGGGTTTGAATAAGTTGATAAAAATGGGAGAGGATCCTTATAATGCCGAGGCTTGGTTCAATGATCAGTATAATTTTTGGGTCAGGGAAAGCTATGAAGTTGCCGCATTGAAGGGAACCAATTTCGAGATTGCAAATACACCTCACGAGCCGGAAGCTTTAAAGGATTATTATCATTTCAAACCACCCTATTCAATTATGCCGGCCGGAGCAGGGACTCCGTACTTTGAAGCAGTTAAAAAATCCAAATTGAAGGTTTTAAAAAAATTTAAATTAGAATCTAAAAAATATTTTTTATATTTCGGAAGATTTTCTGAAGCAAAAAATATAAATGGAGTCGTCGCCACATTTGGAACGGCCCGTAAAATAAATCCAAAATACTTTAAGGACAAAAAACTGGTGTTGGTTGGTGGTTCATCAACTAATCCTCAAGATGAAGAACTGCTAGTTGAAGATTCTATAAAAAAAGCAATGGCGGCTTTTAATTTTACAGAGAAAAATGTAATTCGGATTTCAAGCCAAGGGTGGGATATCCTAGCTACACTTGCACATCACAGCATTGCCTACATAGGGATGCAGGTAATGGAACCATTTGGGATGGCCGCTGCCGAGGCAATGGCCGCAAAAACTCCAGTTTTGATATCAAGACGCGCAGGGATTTCAAGGTGGCTTGAAGATGGCAAGAATGCATTATTCGTCAGGCCCAAGGACGTTAAATACTCTGCAAAAATTTTAATTAAATTAATTGAAAATAAGGTCCTTTGTAAAAAAATCGCAATTGAGGGAAATAGGCTCGCCCATAACAAATTCAGTTGGAGCGGAATCGCTAAGGATCAGGGTAAGATATTAGATCAATTATGTTCGAATAAATGTCCAAGGTCAATTAACTCAAAAAAAGAAGTTTATCTTAGGAGAACAGGTAGGGCCCATCACCGCATCGTCTTTGCATGGCGCGGCGATCCTCCAATTATCCGCGAAAAACACAAAAGGGCAGCCGATGGTTTACTATCCTACATATCCGGCAAAACAAATAAGGCAAAGATGGGAGGTAAACGTATTTTGGTGGCAATCGGTGGAGAATCCGGAGCCGGAAAAACGGAGATCGCGGAGTATTTAAGATTTTTACTCAGAAAAAGTAAGTTGAAGGCCGTCACTATATCTGGAGATGCCTTTTTTAAACTCACACCTGCAGCAAATCATAAGGCGCGTATGACTGCATACAGACTTGGGCAATTAGAATCATATTTGGGGCCGCAAGAGGTCGACATGAAACGCCTCGAAGATGTGGCCAAACATGCATTAAACCGTAAAACAAAGAAAATATTTGTCCCATCGGATTGTAGAAGTCTGAAATCTCGCAGATATAAGAATGTTCCGATAGACCTAGCAAACATTGATGTAATACTTATCGATCTTACCTACAGCCTCTTGCTCAAAAACGCATCATTGAAGGTTTTTTTGGAATCAGATTTCAAGAGCAGGTTAGAAGAGATAAAAGAGCGCAATCTAAAGCGCGATCCCGATCAGGATTTCACATTTATACAGCGAGTTTTAGAGATTGAACATGAAGTTATTCAAAAATTAAAGAAAAAAGCGGATATTATCGTGGATAAAAACTACAAACCCATAGCATCTTCTAAGAGACTGCCAAGAAGACCCGAGGTACCAAATGTGCTTAGGGCCCTTTGTAGCCAACGTAGGCCATAAACCGAACGTAAACCGATCAATAAAGAATGTAAATAGAACGATCCAGAACGCAAAGCGAACGATTCGTAACGAAAAAGAACGATTTTGACATGCCCCATACCGGGAGTGGTGGAAAATGCCTTTCGATGTCATCCCTGCGAAGGCAGGGATCCAGAACTTATTGAAATTACTGGATCCCTGCCTTCGCAGGGATGACAATTTTTGAAAAAACAGTATTTTCCACCACTCCCATACCCTACGAGGCTGTTTCCGAACTCCTTCCCCCTCAAGGGTGAGGAAATTAAACTTGGAAACAGCCTCAAACGATACTGGGCATGACGAATAATTGTCTATTTGGCCGTGTCCTGAGCAGTCGTAGGGCTCGTGTCCTCGGATTTTAGTGAATTTACGGGGCTCCCTAACGAACTAAATCCTGAATATAATAGTTGACATTTATATCCCCTAGGCATACAAATGTATGCTCAAAGGATACAGCCTATGTACACACGCAACCAATTGAATATATTAGCAATTTTTTGTTCTCAACCAGAAACTCAAATACACCTCCATGAAATAGGGAGGATTCTGGGCAAAAAACCGGGAGTTTTTCAAAAGGCCATCAATTCATTAGAAACTGAAGGCCTATTAAAAAGCACACGACGTGGTAATCAAAGACTTTTTTCATTAAATAAATCCCATCCCTATATCAATGAAGTCCAAAAAATCGTACAGAAAACTTCGGGGATAGAGTATCAATTAAGATCAATGGTTGACAAACCTGGAATCAACATCGCATTTATCTACGGCTCATATGCAAAGAATAAATTACGTCCCACGTCAGATGTAGATATCGTAGTAGTCGGAAATCGGAAAATAGAAAATTACTTACTTGAAGAAATTGACATTTTGGAAAAAACAATTCTGCGTGAGATTAATATGAAATTTTATACTACTTCGGAATACAACCAAAAAAAATCGGCAAACAATGCTTTCCTTCTAGAGATACTTGATGATAGATGTATTGTATTGAAGGGAAGTCCATGAGTGCTTTTGATAAATATTTTCTTAAGGGTTTTATAAAGAAACAACGTTCAAATTTTAAACTGATCGAAAAACAAATAATTCGTGCCGTTAACGATTTAAAAACGGCCAAATCCGTACTTGAAGCGGATCCTGAATGGGCCGCAACAATTGCATATCAGGCAATGCTTCGCGGAGGCAGATCACTTATTTATAGCTATGGTTACCTGCCAGCTGATGGAGCACAGCATCGTACCGTTGTTGAATTAACAGGCATACTCTTGGGTGATAAATATAAAAGCCTTACATTACAGTTTAATAAATTACGAAAGAAAAGGAATTTGTTTTTCTACGAATCCGACGATAGCGGTAATTATGAAGAGGCCAAAGGGGCAATCGAATCCGCAGCTGAACTGCTTAACCAAATCGCACAACATATCAATAACATAAACCCCCAAATAGAGCTAAACATTGGCCCTTTTCCACCACTCCCTTAATTGATCATATTTTGTTCTCATAACCACTTGGAATAGCATATTTTTTCCACACTTTCCAAGTGTTGCACTTAGTAGTTGAATTCATGTCTAAGCAAATTAGAACTTGTTGATATTATTTTGTTTTTTGAATTAGATCCTTGCCTCGCCGAAGCTTTAGCGTAGGCGGGTCGTGTCCCCCGAATCCCCCGAATCCCGAATCCAACTTAAATGTCAATTATTTGTCGTATCGAGATAAAACTGTTTGTAACTACTCACGATTTTGAAATGCCAATTTTGTTGTCATCGCGCTTGCCTCGCCGAAGCCTCTTGCCTCGCCAAAGCTATTAGCGGCGGCGGGTGACGTAGGCGGGAGGAGGCCAAAGGCCGACGTGGAGATCCCCCGTAATCGAGTGTTTACAGGGGATTGCCGCGTCGCGGAGTTTATCCTGAGCGCCAGCCAGAGGCTGGTCAGCCTTTGGCTGAAACGTATAATGTGAGTCGAAGGGCTCCTCGCAACGACACCTTTTGTTTTCAATGGGTTACGGTATTCACTTCAAAAACCTGAGTAGTTACACTATTTGGGCTAGTAAATAGATGTAGCTGATTTTATTATAGTATTTGAATTAGGTCTCGTGTCCCGCGCATCACAAAGACACCAAGTTACCAAGAAGTTTATTAGAAACGATATTTGAAGCCTATACCGATACTTAGATAGTGAAGGCTGAGCAATCTGTCTGTGCCATAGCCATCGTCATACGACATAAATATGGTTTGATATCGTGGAACAATGTTTAAAGACAGTGATTCATTTATTTTATAATCGGCAGATAGTTGTCCATAACAATAGCCACTAGGTGGAAAAGTCCTTCCTCCAAAGGCGGCCATGGCGAATGGAAAGCTTCCTCCGCCTTCGATTCCAAACGCAAATCGCTGGGTCTCAAACATTTTGTAATGTATTCCAAGTGGCGCTGATAGCAGGGGTACCAGTACCCGCAAATGAAATGATTTATCAGTGCCACCCATAAAATCATCCAATCCAAATAATCCAAAATTCAAGGCAAGGCGATCATGAAACCACCAGTACAAAGATGCGTTAATACCATAACCGTATTTATGTATGCCTTGCTCTGAAAAATTCACCGGTTCATTTAGGGTCCGTAGATAGGACCCCTGAAATGAAAATTCCCAATTGCTTTTGTCGGACGCCAGGGCATTTCCAGATAACGTTATAAAGACAATTGCAAATATTATAAGTTTTATAGGAAGTTTCATGTGTTGCAGTATAATAAGGGGTTTAAAGCGGACAGTCAATCCTCCAGTTATCGTTTATGTGTACAATAGTTTACACCAAGCATATTGACAATAAAGAAATATTATCATAGGTTTTGACAGGAGGAAATTATGAAAAGTTCAAAAACTACCTATTTATTTCTAGTTGCCTTATTTTTTTCATTTATGTCTGGCTGCTCTTCGAACAATGCTTCAACAACTTCACCAGTACAAGGCACAAATCTTTCCATAGATGAAATGCTAAATTGTTCCGGCAATGCCCTGGGTTCCGATTTTTCCGGAACATATGAAATTGCAACCAGCAAATCAACATTTATCGGCAATTGTCCCGCAGATATTGTCAAACAGGCCGACTTTTTTGTTAACCTGGCACTTTCTGAGGAAGAAATAGCGGAAATAATTGAAAATGGTTATCCATCTTCAAGTGGATCATTAAGCATTGTTCAAACCGATGGTACAATTATTTTTAAGAACGTTGGGGATGATGAAAATGACATAGATGGTTGCGTATATACTGATGGTAGTTTTGTTGTTGCCCACTCATATGGCTATGAAGATGAAGATAATTACTACGTATCCATCCACCAAGGCACTATAACGGGTTCACATATAACATCTGAATTTCAATCCACATTAAAAGCCGCGTCAACAATCGATTGTACGTTTCAGTTCACCTATGAAGGTGACAAATAAGTAATTTCAAAAGGAAGCCCTGATTCCGGCACCGTATGCTTTATATTGAGGATCAACCATCACATCAACCGAAATCCCTTCTTGGCGTTCTTCAATAATGGCACCCGTTATCAAGCCTATGGTAAAACCTAGGATTCCCCCGATTCCAGCCGCAATGGGAATATCATTTTTATAACCACTTCGGCAACTATCTGCATTTTCCTCTGCCAAATCACAGAATGGATAAGCAAGCAGGTTCACACCCCCAGCGATGCCAGCACCGGCTAAAGCACCCGCACCTGCCCCAATAAGACCGGATTTCCACCAAAGGCCTTCGGCGGAAGCCTTTTTAAATGGCATCAATAAAACACTTAACAATAAAAACAATGCTGTTATTTTTCTCATTTTATGATTTTAAAGATTTATTATATTACATGGTTGACCCACTTCTTCGTCCAATGGTTCTCTAAAGGTCCTGGTTTCTGAAACTATTTTTGAATTTAAAATAAATTTAACAAGATCCTCATCGGGTAAACTGCCATACTTAACATATACTTCATAATCCGGTATTTCGATTAGGGCCCCGTCGTCCCCAAAACACACCTGTTTATTGTTTATGGTGCTAACCGTGCCTACTTTATGGTTAACGCAACACTCCTGCAGATCGGAAACGTCTATTTTCCAGCTGATGAAAAGTTCGTTTCCAGAGCAAATATACTGACTCCCGCTTGCACAATAAACAACCGGCTCGCACCCTATAGACACCAATTCGGTTTCAAATTTAGAAAAGTCCTGCTTATATGAATCTGAAAGCTCCAGAGATAGTTCTGGTTGGACCCCTTTCTTATAATTTTTCTCCAAAAAATCCTTACAGGAATCATAGCTGCCCCATAGACTGGAGGAACATACATCATCGGATGAACATGTGGATTTTTTTAAAACTATATACGAATCCGTATTTTCAGTAATACAATAATCTTCACAGCTCCATGGACAAGCGATCACATTTTCACTTGTTGATTTTGTATAATTTAGGGTTTTTACGCGATAATAGGTCCATTTTAAATGATCTGGCGCAAAAAATTCTTTTTTAACAACTGAGGCATTGTCGGCAAAGATATCTTCGAGCGTATAATCTGGTTTTAAGTATACGGCAGCTTCAAAGAATAATCCCTCATTTGTCGCTAAATCGAATGTTTGATGTTTTTCATAAATACACTGACAGCAAATACTGTCTAAGTTATCAATGTTGGCAATGATTGCCTCCAAATCAGTATTCGTGGGTGTGTTGATACCGAAATTACTACTCTCATCTACTACGTTTGTTAGTCGATCTGAACCTCTACAAGACAAAATACAGAAAAAGATTAAAAGAGATGCCATGTACACAAAAAGTTTGTTTTTTCTTTGCATTTTACCCTCCAAAATTCAGTAGTGTTACAAAAATTATTTTACAACCTTCAACAATTTTTCAACGGCTGAGTAGCAGCCGAATGGTGGGAAGATGTAGGCGCCATTGATGCGGTCAATGCCGGCGGCGGCTTCTAGCGATTCCTTTGCAATTTCAAGCCCCACATCTCTTTGCGCATCCTTTGACTTTGCGGCACCGAGGCGTTGGATGATAGATTTTGGAACCTCCATCCCGGGGACCTCTTCATTCAAAAATTCGGCAAATTTCAGACTGGTAAGTGGCAATATTCCAACGAAGAAGGGGATGTTTTTGGTGTCTTTTGTCGCATCCAAAAATTTTTCCAAATTTTTAATATCGTAAACCGGTTGACTGAAGGCATATTCGGCCCCAGCTTTTATCTTTTGTTTAAATCTATCGACTTCGAGTTCAGAATCTATCGACGCAGAGTTACATCCACAACCCATCACAAATGAGGTCGCTCCTTTAAGTTGCCTACCAGACAAATCAATTCCCTGGTTCATACCTTTAACAAGATGAATCAAACCAATCGAATCTAGATCAAAAACACCCGTAGCATCAGGATAGTTTCCCATCTTTGGGGGATCACCGGTAATGAGCAACACGTTATGAAGCCCCAATGCATGGGCTCCGATGAGATCCATCTGCATCCCCAGGATATTCCTGTCCCTGCAGCAATAGTGCACCACCGGCTGTATTCCAACCTGATCAAGGATTAGGTATGCCAAAGAGATCGGAGACATCCGCGCCAGCGCCCGTGGCCCATCGGCGATATTAATCGCGTCGACACCTATCTCCTTCATCTTGCGAGCATTCTCAATTGATTTTGTTGGATCAACACCCATCGGTGGATCGATCTCAACGCAGATCTGGAACTTCTTTCCCAAGTCACTCCCAAATGGAGATCTTTTCTCTAAGGGTTTTTCTGGTATTAATTCAATGTCCTTTGATTTTTGAACGACTATCTCAACGCGGGTTGTTGGGCGAAGGGGCTTTAAAAAGTTTTTCATCTCCCTGATCATTGCAGGTGTAGTTCCACAACAACCACCTATCAATGACACACCAACCTGAGCATAGCGCCTTGCATACTCCGCCATATATTCGGGGGATGCCATATTAAAGAGACGCCCATCTATGGCCTTGGGCACACCGGCATTTGGCATTGCAGAAAGCAATGCATTTACAGCCTTTGACATCTTTGTGATACCAACAAGCAGCCCTTCCGGTCCGTTTCCGCAGTTCATGCCGATTACATCAGCGCCCCACTCTGTCATTACACGCGCCGCACGTTCGGGATCAATGCCGACAAATTCATCCTCACCGACATATTTTGTAGATATTTGAGTAACAACCGGAAGATCACAGACCTCACGAACGGCGAGATATGCCTGATGGAGTTCTTTCAGGTTCGTAAATGTTTCCATCAGGATAACATCCACGCCCTCATCCGCCAGAATGGCTATCTGCTCTTTGAATATATTGCGAATCTCATCATCTGATATAAGCGCCTTTCTAATCGCCGATCCTATTGGCCCAACGGCCCCTCCAACATAAGCCTTACCCTGTGCCGCCTTTTTTGCAATCCGAACACCGGCGCGATTTATATCCTCTAATTTTTCTTCCAACCCAAATGCCCTTAGACGAAGGGCGTTTGCTGTAAATGTATTTGTTTCGATAAGGCTTGAGCCGGCTGCCAGATAATCAAGATGGATATCTTCTATAAGTTTTGGATTGGAGAGATTCAATTCATCATAGTTACGATTAACAAACACACCACGATTGTATATCTCTGAACCGATTGCGCCATCGGCTAAGAGACCTTCTTCCCTCAAAACTTCTAAAAATGGTCTTTTCATAAATTCTTACCACCAAGTCACTAAGAATTTTATGGTTTAATGGTTATATTGTTTCATGGTTTAGTTCCAACAATACAGCACCGCCAGCGTAGTTCGTAATATGAGTTTGTGCCATATCACTCATAAAGAAACAATACATATTATTATGTTTGAGTTTCATCCAAGATACGAACAAGCGGCCCTTCCCAACCGAAACAGGTTTTTCTACCAATAAGCGATCCAAACGCTTTAATGCAATCGGGATCAATTCGCACAAATTCTTCTAGTATCTGCACAGCCTCACTAATAAATCCACCGACAATGCCATTTGAGTCGTCCACACCCTCGCATAATTTCTTATCCAGCCGTAGAAGCAGCTTCACCAAAATTTCTGCCGTTTGTTTATTAACCGGCAAACCAGAAACAATTGTCGACAACATATTGCATCCTTCGCGCAACGAATCCTGATTCGCAAACCAGGTGCGCGACGGCCCGGTATATCGTTTGATATACCTCATAGCTTCCGTAATGGTTTTTTTGACCGCCATTAATTCTTCTTCATTTAACGCCTCCCGTTTGTCGCTACAAACGGTTTGATGGCATTGCTGTTTATCGTCACCACTTAGAGGTCTCCCTTTCATAACCACATGCAACGCCAAGGCTACCATATGTTTGCAGAGCGTATCCTTTTGTCCAAGATAGCAGGTGCAATCTCCGTATCCATAACGTTGGACCGACATTGAAACGCGATAAGGTTTCGTCCCCAAAACAACAGCGGAATAATATCCTCCCAACTCCTCTACCTCCGCCACCTTACCGCCTTCATACAAACCGACCGCGCGCCCAAACGTCGCCTCGTCGGTAGCAAATTTGATTTTATTAAGATCGTATGATGGAATCATAATTCTTTTAATAGTTAAGTACGTGTCCCCCCGGAAGCCCCCTGAGCCCTTTAATCTCTCTGACATTCCGCCTCCCGTTTTTTCACTGTTTGAAGAAAAATTATCCATAACCTATTTATACCGCCAACCGGTACGTAAGTAACCTGTGTTGGCGACTCTTTTCAGGTTGTGGATAACTCTCTTTATCATAATTTAAGCTTTTAAATTGCTCGCCTTAAATTGGGGCCAGTATACTCCGATATTTTCCAATTGTCCTTTTTTCCATTCAATAATTTTCATAATTTTAACAAAATCGACTCTGTTCCACCCACAGCATGGCTATGCTGCATATAAAATGGAACGCTATAGGGGGCCAGAGAGAGCCGGTTTTTCCCTCAACATGCCGCAGAGAATTGCAGGGAAAAATATCAGCAAGCTCGCCCTACTTCAAGCAGGAAATTAGAGCAAATCCTCAAACTGGCATGCTTCTAGTTCTTTATCCGTAAAGGTAACTGTTGTATCTGGATCATAACCTCCATAACCAAGCTGAATGAATTTTGTTTGAAGTTTTAATTTTGGAGATACATAGTTTATTCGTTCCAGAAAGGCCGTGATTTTTGAATAAAAAAGACCTGCATACTCTATGGCCGTTTGCTTTTCACTAGTTTCAATATCTGAAGAAATCTGGAGCCTTATATCATCTCGTTTGAAACCGCGGATTGGAAAATCTTCAATATAGTGGTCGGACACGACTACTAGAAAAACGGCCTTTTTATTCTGATCTGTTTTAAAACAATATTTAAAAACAAAGTGATAGTCGTCGAAATTTTGCTTTACCTGAACGAGTTCCAACTCCTTTATTTTTATAAAATGGTAATTTCGTAAGCTATCCAGAAAAAACTCATTCCATTTATACATCCATCCGTCTAATTCATCTGGGCTAAGATATAAGTGGGTTAAATCGGCCTTCAAAGCCTTGCCCCCATCATTAAGATTGCTTAGCCTTTCTTTGATTTTTTTAAACAAGCTGGGATAATCACTATAAACCAGCCCTTTTTCTTTGAGATACGCTAGATTGGGGACAACTCCCTTTTGAAGATACCAAATGAGATCGTAAATATCTCGTCCTTTGTAGTTTGCAGATATAGATTTATGTCCATCAGGCACACAATATCCAACTCGGTTAAAGAGCGCGGCGATCTTGCTGGCCATTAATGTGGATGATGAATACGTTCTTATACTAAATTCATAATTATCTTTCTTAATTGGTATCAGGATTTGGGCAAATTTTTCAGTGTTGAATTTATTGAAATCGAGTCTTATTTTCAATTTCGTAAATCCTATATCTGGTATTTTAAACTTATCTAACTCAGAAAATGTTATCCATATTACATCTGTATCTTTTTCTGATGTAGCGCTTACATTCATACCTAATTTTTTGTACCCAAAGCTGTTTTCGAAATAAGCTTTTATGTCTTTTTCAAGCCGGCTTGGATTTAGTGGGAAATTAATCTGAAAATCCAAATCAACTGACATCCTTTCAAGTTGATATAGATGCCGTAGCGCTGAGCCGCTATACATTACACTATTCTTGTATATTTTGTGCGAATACAAATAGTTGAGAACGATGATATGAAGAAATTCCTTAACGGAATTTACAATTTTCTGGCCACCTAATTTCTTTTTCTTTAATTCATTGATCTCATTGGCTAATTGTTCTTCTAAAATACTTTTCATATTCTCACCACTGAATTAGTATGATCCTTTATTAATTTGTTAAACCTTTTTCTATCTCTAGCAGACAATTCCTGGACATCAATTCGCAGAGCGTCAAAAATATTATTATCGATTTTATTTCTGAACATATTTGTAAAATAATATAAGTAATCGAAAATGGATTTAAAATTTGTAGCGATAAGAAATTTATAATTTCCTTTTGTATAGATTTCGAAATAATCAAACAAAGCTTCTCTAATCGATCGATAAGTAAACTTACCCATCTTGGTATTATAGCTCCGGGTGACCTTGCTTGTTACAGACGTTATGGTGGAAGAGACCGTTTCGGTCATTAAACCATAAAACTGCATTGCGCTTTCCAGACTTACATAAGATGGTGGCCTGAGATTATTTGCAATATAGAACGTATAGGACAGATCGGATTTATCTTCATTGAAGCGTTTTTTGTGAATATAAAAATCTCTTTTTAATCTTATTATAGAGCTGTCTTTTAGATAGGCATTGGCCGAATGCTCGGACAACCCAAATCTCTCTACCTCCGTTCTTAACCTCTCTTTATCAAAGAAAGGATGTTTGACCAGCCCTTCCAACATGTTCTTTTTGCGTTTCATATATAGCACAATAACATACTATATCTGAAATGACAATAGTTATAAATTCTTCCAAATTATTCGGCCTTCACCCCGTTAGAGATAGGGAGTGGTAGAAAATGTGGTTATATCAGGTCTCTCGCTTTCCACCTAAAACAGGAATTTGTTTTTCTTTGATCTCCGATTGTTGAGGTTGGATATCTGCCATATTCATGTCCGGGATAAACAACCGTGCCCTCAGACATTTGAGATAAGCGAGCCAGCGACCTAACCATATCATCGGGATTGCTCTCAGGCAAATCAACGCGCCCACAGCTATCTATAAATAAGGTATCTCCCGTAAACAGATGTATATCGTTAACAAGGTAGCAAGTAGAACCTGCGGTGTGACCCGGGGTATGCAAGCATTTAATAGTAAGTCCTGCCAAATTCAATGTAGCGCCCTCTTCGAGGGAATTTATTATATCACTATCTAAATCCAGGTTACCGGCCTCTAGCGCATGCACATAAATATCCGCATCATTCAGCTCGATAAATTTATCCAACGCCATGATATGATCAAAGTGGGTATGGGTTAAAAACACATGTTTGATGGTTTTACCATCCGCCTCTGCTGTCTTGATTATCTTCTTCGGATCCCATGATGGATCGATGGCAATGACCTCATTTCCCTCTTTGGAACCAACCAAATAGCAATAATTGGCCATCTGTCCGACTAATAATTGCTTTATGTATGCATCCTTGCCCATTATCCACCTTTAAACTTGCAGTAGCGTACCTATTTATGATAGGAAGCCCCTTTACGCAAGTATTAAATGAAAGGGCTAGAGTATGATACAGCGGGTACCGATGACACCGGATGGTCACAGAAAGCTTCAGGAAAAGCTTAAACACCTAAGGAGCGTAGAAAGACCTAAGGTTATCCAGGATATCGAGATTGCCAGGGGACATGGAGATCTCTCCGAAAACGCCGAATATGACGCCGCAAAGGACAAACAAGGACTTGTAAATTCGATGATTGATGCTATCGAAAACAAGCTTTCACTAGCCCAGATTATCGATCCGAAAACTATAAATCAGGAAAAAATTGTATTTGGAGCCACCGTATCCCTACTTAATCTCGAAACCGAAAAAAAGGTAAAATACCAAATCGTAGGGGTTGATGAATCGGATGTAGATAATGGCAGAATCTCCATTGAATCACCTATAGCACGAGCCCTTATCGGTAAAGTGCCTGGTGACGAAGTAACGGTTCGTACACCAAGGGGCGCTGTTTTATATGAAGTAGTAGATGTGGAGTATATTTAAAATTTTTTGAAAATGGGTGGCCCAAACTGATCAATTTTTGACCCATTCCCTATCCAGACCTCCTTCCATAAAAAATATATCTAATAATTCCAGTGATTTAGAATGTAGTGCCATTTGGCATAGTTGATGCTCCTTATCCAAAAAGTATTAACGTTCATTAACCAAACCATGGAGGGAAAAATGAAACGAATATTCACTCTGGCACTATTAGTTCTGATGACGATTTGTCTGTCACAGCAGGTATATGCGTGGGGGGTTACCGCAAAGTATTCAAATGAGAAAACCTATAACACAAATAGCAATAACGACAACGGCGTTAATGACAGTACTATAATCGACAAAACCTATAACAATCAGGACTACAACAGCCACAACACAACAAATAACAACCAGGATATCAACAGCCATAATAGCCTTGATTATAATCTTACGGACAATTCATCAAAGGTAAGTGACTCATATAATACCGTCGGAAGCTATAATGGAGATCGACGGGTTTTCAATGTCGATGGTGATATAAGAAATAGCATCGTTGGCGACCTTACTCAAAACACCACTGGAACAGCATTTGGCGGAGCATCAACCGTATCAGGAAGTGGAAACACAGTCGGTGGCGCAACATCCGTCAATAATACATTTGGTGATATTCATATCTCTGCCCCCTCCTCAGACACAAAGTAGTTTGAAGGAATTACCCAAGCCCGGTGCTATATAACACCGGGCCCAGCCTAATTTTTTCAAATATTCAACAGGGGGTCTTTAATGAAAATCATCAAACCAATACTGATAATTTTCTTGGTGGTCTTTCCATTGATTCTAAATGCATTTTGCATGAACAGTTGCAAAAACACATCTTCACAGCAGGGCACAGCTCCTGAGTTCGATGGCTTTCCAGCGCCACCTGCTAACGGAACTCGACAAAATAGTGATGACATCGGTGATGTAAGAAATTCGATCATGGGAAATGTTAATATCCGCGTTGGGCATGAACATCTAAGTATAAATATGGATTCAAACTCATCCGCAAATACAGTGGACGCATCGGTAAGTTCAACAATCATATTGGGAGATATGAAGCAATGAATTTTATTTTTCCAAAGATATTACTTTTGCTCCTTGTTATTTTCGCAATCTCAACGGTCGTAAAAGCAGACGAATCAGATGAAAGCAATCTTTTATTAAATAATTTAAGAAAAATGCGGAACAAACAACAGGGCGAAGAACAGGTCATAAGAACAAGACAATTTATCAACTATACCGAAACCAAATATCAATGCACCCCAGCTCAACAGGTAAGGCAGCGCATACGAAACATTGAGGGGGGCTCAGATGAAGATGAAACTCAGCAAAATGTAACGATAAATGCCGGACATGAAAACCTAGATATCACCGACAATCATGGAACCATCAATTCAGATGTTAATATACAAGTGGTAAACAATGGAGAAAATATGGAGTGTCTATGAGTACTCAGAGTTTTGAAACGCAGAGCATACCGCGACCTCAGAGGTCTCAGAGATTTCTTAGGGCTTATGGTGAAAACTATCCTCTAAGTGAGTTTACAGAAAAAATCATTAAATGTTCTATTGAGGTTCACTCTAACTTGGGCCCCGGATTGCTTGAAAAACTTTATGAAGAGGCACTAATTCATGAATTTGAGTTGCAAAACATTTCCTTTGAACGTCAAAAAATAATAAAATTTTTCTATAAAAATAAGGAGATTGGTAATCACAAGTTGGATTGTGTAGTTGAGGACAAAGTTATTTTAGAGCTTAAAGCTGTTGATGAATTGAATAAAATTCATAAGGCACAATTATTAACATATCTAAGGGCAATGAATAAACCGGTTGGTTTATTAATCAATTTTAACCATGAAAGACTCAAAGATGGCCTAAAACGAATTGTTAACACTGTAGTTTAGATAAAACTGTATGAAGATTTTTTAGCACAAAGCACAAAAGAATCTCAGAGTCCCCAGAGTCCCCAGCACTCTCAGCGTTTAAACCTCTGAGATCTCTAAATAAGCGGTTTATGAAACTTTTAAAATATACATACATAATCCTTGTAGCAGCCGCGATCTCGTTGACAGCTTTTTCTCTATCAGCGGCGCCTTTGACCAGCCTCACCAAGGATCGACCAAGGATGCGAGTAGCAGTTGCCAAATTTGGGACAACCGACAAGTTTGCATCCGTATATGGAGGCTGGAACATCGGTGGAGGGCTATCCGCACAACTGGTAACAGAACTTATCAAAACCGATCGCGTCATCGTTGTCGAGCGTGCAATTTTATCCAAGGTGTTAATTGAACAGGAGCTGGGGGAATCACGTTTATTATCTCCAATGACAAAAACACCGGCCGGGCACCTTCTTGGTGTTGATTATCTCATCGTTGGCGAGGTTACTGAGTTTGAAGAACGCAATATTGGGTCGGGGATAGCCGTGGGTTTTTTGGGATCAAAGGTCAGTGGGCAGATATCCGCCGCACATGTCGGGATTGATTTGAGACTTGTCGATACCAGAACCGGAGAGATCCTTTACTCGCACAGGGCACAGGGAAAGGCGTGGGACAAGGCCGTTGGAGGTGCAATTGATTACAAGATTATAGATTTCGGAGGAGACACATTTCACAAAACCCCTTTAGGTAAGGCAACCCGAAGGGCAATTGGCGATGCCACTGAATTCATCTTAGGCGTAATTGATAAACACACAGAGGATTTCTCATGGCTGGGACTAATTATCGAGGTTGATAATGGCGTGTTATATTTTAACGCCGGTACATCAAAAAACATTACCCCAGGGGACCGGTTTAGGATCAGTTCAGTTAAAAAAATTCTGACCGACCCTGAAACAAATCAAATTTTAGGACTTGTTGAAAGGGATTTGGGTTACGCAGAGGCAATATCTGTTGATAGAAGATACACGAAGGCACGGATGTTGGGGAATTTTTCTCCACAATCCGGCGATATTGTTCGTTTTGCAAACCCACTTAAACAAACGAAAAATGATACAACTGAAACGCCAACCGGCTATGACATTATGGAGTAGGACATGAAATGTCGATATTTATTAATTATCCCGATTCTACTATTTGCAGGGTGTGCCACAACATCAAAAAAATTAAACTATGATTATATCTACAATGAAGAATTGGGTGAAATTAGAGAATCTATTGACCGCGGAAATCTTACTCAGGCCATAAGGGACCTGAGTATGCTTTTAGAACTTGATCCAAAGAACATTAAAACAAGGCTCTTACGCGCTATTGCATATCAAAAGAAGGAAAACTTTAAAAATGCTATTGAAGATTATAAGCAAATTTTGAAAAATGATCCAAGTGAAGAAAGGGCCCATTACAATCTAGGTATGATCTATGCTTTTAAAGACAAGAACACCAAGCTTGCCCTAGGACATCTGGATCATTTTCTAAATATCAACCCTGAACACCCAAATGCATTTCATATTGCGAAGATTATGTGTTCCCTTGATCATCCCAGGAAAGAATTAACCTCCGAAGATGAACAGATAGATGATTTTTATGCAAAGCTTCGTTTAGGAAGCGCACTCTCGGTAAAAGATATAAATTTAAGGAAAAATGGCATACTCAAGGCCATCCAACTTAACAGCAACCATCCCCGATCATACATAGAACTTGCCCAGATCTATGAAATGGAGGGAAAATACGATCTGGCTATCGAAAATTACACTAAAGCACTGCAAATCTCACCAACTTTGGGAAAAATTCACCAAAAACTGGCAAATTTGTTCATAAACCTTCAAAAAAAGGATGAAGCACGGGTTCATCTCATTAAAGCCAGATTATTCTCAAGTACCTAAAATTTCTTTTAGCCCTCGTTGAAAAACTATGTTATAACAGCTGCCATGATTACGTTTATCGCTGCATTGAGGGAAGAAATTCAAACAATACTAAATGATTTACGTATTGATGAAAAAATTCATCTAAAGCCGGGTGTCATTTATCGTGGAAGATATTTCGATAAAGAGATCCTTCTACTCCAAAGTGGAGTTGGACCAAAAATTGCCGAAAGATCTACCGAACTGCTATTCGATTATTTTAAACCCTCATTAATTATTAATACGGGGTTTGCCGGTGCATTAGATCCCGATTTAAGTGCGGGAAGCCTTGTGGTTGCAAGCAAAGTTATCTGTGAGGATTTCACCTCTGAGTTTATAATTGATGATATCCTCATCAAAAAATTTGAAGATGCTGCAAAAAATGCAACCTTCAAGGTTAAAATAGGTTCTCAACTTACAGTAACCAATGTGATTTCAAATCCTCATGAAAAGGCGTACTTTGGAACGAAATATGAGGCAATTGCCTGTGATATGGAGGCCTATCCAATTGCTCAAATCGCAAAAAAGAAGGGAGTTGATTTTGGTGTTGTCAGGGCCATCTTCGATACACTAGATACCCCATTAATGGACTTCGATGGAATGATCAAAGATAATGGAGATAACGATTTGGCCGCAGCGGTCAAACATATAATCAAAAAACCTAAGGACATCTTGAAACTTCCTAAATATCAATATTTGGCAATGCAGGCGAGGGAAAGCATCTCACAATTCACAAAGGCATTTGTCACACAGAATTAAGGAACCTCTGAAAAATTATTTTTTTGCTTGCATGTCATCGCGAGGAAGCCGTAGGCTGACGTGGCCCTGCCTGCCGGCAGGCAGGGATCTCCTAAATTCAAGTGTTTGCGGGGGATTGCCACGTCCGCCTGTGGCGGACTCGCAATGACAAATGCACGTTTATGCAGCACTTCTGAATTGTGACACAACCTGAATGACAAAAAAGCAGTCATCTTGAATTTTTCAAAGGTTCCCTAAATATCTTTAATGTCATATTTTAAAATAATGCTTTTAAGTCCTGCCTTTTCGAATTGTTTTTTCATATCTGAAATTTTTTCATCAAGCAATTTTGTAAATTTAATGCTGCCGTCTTTTTGTATCTCTAAATATTTGGCCCTTAATGCCTCTGCACGTAATTTGTCACCTGTTAATTGGATCGAAAGGATCTCCTTTGCCAGCGAATCCACGGCCAATTGAATTTTTTGAAAATCAATCGTCCACTTTTTGATACTTTTATCAAAAGTTATTCCACCATGTTCCATAAACCAACCCAGTCTTATAGTACTCTCCTGTGCATATGTGCCGCTGAGATTGTATTGGAGGTGTCCAAATATAGACATCAAACCAGTCACATACCTTCGCACCGCCTCCTCTTCACTTATTACCTCATTTTCAACCATAAATGGAATGTACCACCATGAAAGGGTGTCTGCCTTCGCTTCCTCAATGACGTGGCTCATTTTCCCCAAGGCATCCCCCACCGTTGTTTTTTTGTCACCTATTTGGATGGGATATTCATTGTACGGACCAAACCCATGTGAAAACTCATGGAAAACAATATTCATTGCTGCTGAACGACCATCAACGTATGATAATAGCGTCGGTTCTAAAACGAGCACCGCCCTTGCCTTCATTAAATCATTAAACATCTCGCTATGGTTTATCAAAATAACTTTTTTCGAAAGCCCCTCTTCAACGGATGGTCCACGATTGGGCAGATTAAATGCAACGGTGGCACCCCTATGTGATCTTGCATCCCCAGCTGCTAGTACAGCATTTACGGCCCTTATATCCGTTTTTTCATTGATCCTGCGAGGTTTGTAGAGATCTCCGGCAAGGTTGCCCAATTTATTTTCCATTGTCTGTAGATAATTTTTGTATATATCGAGTT
Organism: uncultured Pseudomonadota bacterium; assembly: GCA_964536295.1. Lineage (GTDB taxonomy): Bacteria > UBA10199 > UBA10199 > CAZHVX01 > CAZHVX01 > CAZHVX01. The sequence goes on along the minus strand of CAZHVX010000003.1, from coordinate 1,979 downwards.
CATCCGTCGTGCCATCATCAAGGATACCAAACAACAACTTAAACCTTGCCTTTACGTTGAATGGATTCTTGTAGGTTTCGTATGGGCCTATATTGAGTTCCCATTTACTGTGCAGGCCTATCCAATCGTAATCGGATATATCGTATGGAAATGGGGAATCGGACTCAAATGCATCGGCCAAGGCCAGTAGGTATTGTTTGAGATCTGAAGTATCCGCATATGCCGCTGCAGAACGCAATTCAATTGCCATTTTTTTCATTCTTCCTTCAAATAACGGATCCTTGGCGAACGGAATCGCAATATATTTGTCCTTTTCTTTCCTTACCACAGTAAATGGGCTTAAAAGACTTTTTGAATCGGGCATTGCGCGAATTTTTTCCAAATCAGAGGCTTCAAACTTTTCCGGCCAATGATAATAACCAATCCTTTTTGCCGGGGCCTCGCTAAACGCCTTGCACAACTCATCTTCTATGGTTAAGCACCACGGCCCTTGGTTTCTGTAGTAGAGTTCTTTTTCATCCTCTGTCCCGCTATTTGAAACATTTGTATACCAATCAAGATTCATTGGATGAGTTTGAAGCATATTAAGTTCTTCAATAAGCTTCCCTGCTCTGATGATGTGTTTTGCAAAATTTTTATCTTCTTCTGATTTTAAATCTTTTATTGAAAACGAAATAATCCGAGGGGTGTAGGAATCCAACTCTTCTTTAATTAACTTCGCCTTTTTTTTATCATCAGTACCTGCCTGGGCAAATCCTAAAAAAAATAAAAGAATCGTGCAAATAAAAAACAATGTCCTTTTTTGCATCTTGGTTCTCCTATTTGATCAACGTTTCATAGATTTTATCGTGGATCTTCGGTCTGAAGGCCCTGATTTTGGTGTTTGTATCCATGGGGTAGGTCCTATTTGAAAGCAAAATAACCCAATAATCCTGTTCTAAATCTATTGATATTGAACATCCTGTATAACCAAGATGACCGATGGATTTCTTTGAAAAATATTGTCCCGCAGCGGAATCCCTTGGAGATGGAGTATCCCAACCAAGTAGCCACGTGGATTCTTCCTTCGTAAATTTGGTTTCAAAATCGATAAAGGTTTTTACAACTTCCTGTGGTAGAAAATCTGATTCACCCCTATAAGATTTTACAAGTTCAGATATTATTATGTTAACATCTGTAACGGTGGAAAATAGCCCCGAATGTCCGACAATACCACCAAAGGCATAGGCGTTCTGGTCATTAACCTCGCCCCTAACCACCTTTTCGCGCCATGGACAATCCTCTGTTGGAGCAAATCTTCTTTCTTTTTCTTTTCCTGATTTTTTTGGAGTGGATCCAAGGGGAGACCCTAACACCCTCACATAAAAGGTATTCTTCAACCCCAGAGGCTTAGCTATGCGTTTAGTGAACAGTTCATCAAGTGGAGCGGATCCCGCTTCCTCTACGATTCGTCCCAGAATCATGAAACCTATATCGCTATAGACAGATTTAAGCCCCAATTCATATGTTGCCGGTTCAGAATAGCAAGATTCAAGCATCAGCTGCTTACCATCGGCGGTCCCTATCATATCAAGTGGCACTTCCCTATAAAAGGGTTGCCATGCCGGTAGGCCAGATGAATGGTTAAGTAGGTGCTTTACTGTAATTTTTCTATGAATCGGTTGACGCGCCCCAGCCAACCAGTCATAAACGGTCTCGTCAAGCTTTAATAGACCATCTGCAACAAGGTGCATCGCAAGCGTTGTCGTAGATAGAACTTTTGTAAGGGATGAAAGATCATAATGAGTGGTTTCTCTTCCAATGCCGTAGTATCCTTCATGAACAATTTTGCTGTTTTTGTTAACAAGCAACTGCGCCGATGGAAAAGCCCCCTCTTTGGCTGCGTTTTGCATCTCTCTATCTAATATTTTGTTTGTTGACATAAATTTCCCCAAGGCGATCAACCTAACATAGTCCCTACTAAATGGCAATATGGGTTA
>CAZHVX010000002.1:0-42669 GCA_964536295.1 uncultured Pseudomonadota bacterium | reverse complement strand
TAATCCCCAAATTCCTTTGTCAGATACAAACTTGTATGCCCTCCAGAAACGACCAGGGCCAGGAAAGGATATGGAATATCGTCAAAGGCCAGGAACGGTGCATTCAAATGTGCCTCTAAATGATTAACTCCAACTATGGGCCTGTTTATTGTATAGGCAAGCGCCTTGGCGGTTGATAGCCCCACAAGGAGAGCGCCGACAAGGCCGGGGGCAAAGGTTGCAGCGATTCCATCTATCTCTTCAAGCGATTTGCCGGCATTTTCAAGGGCCTCCTGGATCAGTGGTATGATTGTTTCTATATGTTTTCTGGATGCTAGCTCTGGTACTACCCCTCCAAATCTCGCATGAAGATCCACCTGTGAAGCAACCACATTGGATAACAGTTTTCCATCCTCCAATATTGCCACCGCTGTTTCATCGCACGATGACTCTATCCCTAAAACAATCATGTTGGAGGGTATATAAGATATGCCAAATTTTGTCTATGTGAAACCTTTGGAACACTGGTTCATGTGCCTTTTGTCATTACGAGGAACCCTTCGGCTCACTGACGTTCGCTCAGGACAAGCAAGGTGACGACGTAATCCCCATTAAACACTTGTTAAGCGGAGATTGCCACGTCCCTTCGTGGTCTCCCGCCTACGCCAAGGCTACGGCGAGGCAAGCGCAATGACATGACTGTCGCAATCTAATAGGTTAAGGTGGATTCCCCTTCGGCTGGAGCTGACGGGGCCACTGGCGTTACGGGTGTAACCTCTTCCGGTTTTTCTGATTCCTTTGATTTAATCAGATTCAGCTTTTCTTTTGCATTTGCCGCGCTTTCGGTGTTTGGATAATCAGCAACAACCTTATTTAGGAAGACCTTTGCTTCGTCATACATCGCCAATTCATAAAACGAATAGCCCTGCTTTAATGCAGCCTCAGAGGCCTTTTTGCTCTTCGGATATTTTGATATCAGTTCTTGATGCTCTTTTATAGCCTTTTGAAAATCTCGCATTGCGAAGTAGCAGTCGCCAATCCAGAACTGAGCATTGTCAGTTAGTGTGCTCTTGGAATAATTTTTGTTGAATGATTTGAATGTTCCAATGGCGGCCAAATAATTTCCTTCGGCAATTTGATCCAAGCCTTTCTGGTAGAGCTTGCCCTCATCTGCGGTTTTTGGTGAGATAGACGCAACCGCTTTCATAATGAGCGTTTGAAAGAGTTCCATTTTATCTTCAATGGCCTGGATCCTAAATTCCAAATCTTTATAGTAGCGTTGGGTATCACCACTCTGTGATTTGATTATATGGCTATTGGCCTCAATGGAGCCCTTGATACCCTGAAATTCTTCGCGCAGCTGCTCTACTCTGGTTAGGGACTGAGCAACCTCCGCATTATTTCCCAAATTTGTTTTTTCAACCGTATCAACTCTTTCTTCAAGTTTGTCTAACCTTGTCTGAATGCTCACAGCAAACAAATTTGAAGTAAGCAGTGAGAGCGCTATTAGTGCCACTATAAAGAATGATCTATTCATACATATCTCCACAATAAAAAACCACAGAAAGTGAAACTCTCTGTGGTTTTTTGTCTACTTTAGAAATTTCATTTATTTCTCGATGAATTCTGCACGACGGTTTTGCCACCAGCATGATTCGTCATGACACTTTGCTGATGGTTTTTCTTCACCATAGCTAATTGTTGACATCTTGCTTCCATTGACACCCATGCTCTTCAGATATCTCTTTGAGCCGTTAGCTCTTCTGTCGCCCAGTGCGATGTTGTATTCATCCGTGCCGCGTTCATCGCAGTGTCCTTCAATGACTACGTCTCTACTTGGATTTGCTTGCATCCATGCCGCGTTTCCTTGAAGGACGGGTTCAAATTCAGCTTTGATGTTTGATTTATCAAAATCAAAGTGAATTCTTTGTAGGTCTGCGCTGGCCTTGGTTGAAGTCTGTTTTGCACAGCCAACATTGGCTACTAACGCGAAAACAACCGCTACGACCACTAGACCCAGTAACTTCTTTGTCATAAACCCCCCTTGGAAATTATATTATCGAATTTATTGATAATTCTATACGTTAAAGCAGCCCTAAAGTCAAGATTAACTATTAGAAGCAACCAGAAACCGGTAACCAGTTTCCAGAAAATGGCTTCTGCAAATCAAAGGAAATGGGCGTCCTATAATGTTGATGCTCATTTTTCTGGATTCCGGTTACTGGTATCTGGTTACTTTTGACATTCAGGTCGTAGTTTCTTGAAAAACAATTTTTAGATGGTATAGTTCCGCCGGCTTATGAAAAAATATACAGTAGTAATAGATGCCTCGAGACTATCGTGGAATATCTACAAGCTTATTTTTGCAGATTTGGATATTGAACTGAAGAGTTATTCAAGCTTTGAGGGATTTGACAAGTCCAGTTTGGACAAAAATAGGATAAAAATTATTCTGATGAACAGTAATGTGTTTGGAAAAAAACTTGATGATTACAAAGAAAAGCTGTTTGAGGACAAAAAATATAAGGGGATACCGGTTGTTTTTATTTGTGCAGAAAAAGAAAAAACGTGGCGTGATAAATTAGAAAATCTAAAAAAAGCGGATGTTATAATTAAGCCATTTCATCCACAAAAACTTTACAAGATAGTAGCGAAAGAGATAATTAAGTAATTATGCCCAACGAGAAAAGATTATATACTCGAAAAAAAACGGAGTTTCCGGTTTTTTTTGAAGATGAATTCGGAGATCCGCTAATATATTTATATTCCAAGGATGTCAGCTTGGGGGGAATATATCTGGATGGTGAAGTGCCTATTAAGGTTGGGTCCCAGGCTTTTATGAGCTTTGCGTTTCCAGATGATTACAGCCCCATAAAATGCACTGCGAAAGTAGTTAGGGTCGTGCGCGAGGAGGATCAGATCAATGGTTTTGGAATTCAGTTTTTAAATATGTCTGATATAGATAGGGTTAGAATAGAAAACTTCATGCTTGGCACGTAAACTATTTCAGCTTTGCCTTTGGTCTTTTGTTTTTTCTGGAAGGATTGCTAGAAATATTTTTTTCCAATTTACTAATCTTTAATTGAAGATCTTCTATTTGAGATTGGACAGAACCTGTGTTCGTTATATTTGAAACTGTTGGTTTAATATGATGCTCGATAAAATCCTTTATCATATCTACGGCCCGATGGCTTTCCTCGCGTCTGATATGTCCGTCCTGTACCATCCCATCTATATAGTGGCTCACTACTTCGCTGACCTCGGAAATTCCCTTAAAGCTGAATTCCATCCAACCCTTTAGGGCGCTGCCTCCGCTTTGGATTAGACGTCTGAAAATTTCCATGGATGAATCATTTTTTCTGTGCTTTTCCTCTTCAAGGATAATCTGGGCCAGAGTTACTGACGTGAGATCGTCCTTTGTTTTATTGTCTAAGACCTGAACATTTACACCATCTTTTATCATCAAGCCGATATCATCAAGCGTGACATAACAGCTGTCGGTTGTGTCATATAGTTTTCTATTTGGATAACGCTTAATAATTTTGGTATCCATAAGGGGCCTCTTAATTCAATTGTCTTAATAAAACTTCGATTACGTTACCAAGAACTTCCAGTTGGAGTTTCTTTTTTTGTAGATTTTTGCTGCGTTTGGTTTTATTCAGTTCCTTTTCTAAAGCTTCTACAATAGCGGAGATAACTTCGGCTTTCACCCTATTTTTGTTCATTTGCGCCGATTTGGATGCGCCGTCCTTTGCCTGCGCAATTGTGGACTCGGTAGATAAAATGAGTTGATGAAGTTGAGGACAAGACTGCTCAATCTTTTTTTCATTGCAATATGATTTAACCATACCAATTAGACCTTGTGATGCAAGTAGTACCTCATGGCCAGCCTTCACTAAATGGTCCTTGGTTGCGCCAAGATTTAGAAGGTTGTCTAAATTGTCGCTAAATGCTTTTTTTGATCTTTTTTTCTTTTTCTGAGTCATATCTTTTCTTACGTTTAAATAAGTGGCCAAGGTCAGAAGTCTCTCTTAAGAGACAGGTGATCGCTATGGCCGATACGGTTACGATAAATTCAGGCCACCCAAAATTTGTTATAAATTCACTTATTGTGGGCATAAAATACCTCATTTTTATGACGCATTATTAATGCGTCATAATGCTATAGCTGGCCCCTTGTTTTGTCCATATCTATTTATGACGCGAGATGCCGCAAGTTAACTGGTTGTTATTATTGACTTATTATTTGTATAGATTGTGTGTGTAGTGGTTTGCAACGGTTCGATCTTTGTCAATCAAGCTAAAATATGCCAGGGTTAAATTGACGCTTACGTTTATTGCAAAGAAGACCAAGGGTATTATTGACCACACTATGTTCGGAAATATTAAATGAAACAGGCCAAATATCGCCATGACATACGATGTTGCAACCATAATCTTTTTAAAATGGAGTTCTATACCGGAATATCTTTCTGATGTGAGGTGCCATCTGATCGTGGCACAAAATCTAACAAAGAGATATGATAGAATCCATAAAAGATAAAGTTTGATTAAAGAGGTTGAGTAAGAACCAGTGAAAATTCTGTAAAGATTTGCCGGTATTAATATTGCTCCAACAATTTCCATTGCGTAAACTATTTTACTGAATCTATTGAAAAATTTCTTTAACATTGTTTTATTATGAAACTTCTGTAAAACTGTTGTATGCACGTTTTGTCATCCTGATCCGCCTCAGGCGGAGAAGGATCCAGTATTAGCAGCTTGTTTTCGCTGGATTCTTCACTGCGTTCAGAATGACAATACAATCGATAATGTTACAATAAACAACTTTTTCAGAAGTTCAATTATATTATTTAAAAAGTTTTTTTCCAGAGTAATTTTTCGGATCACTTTTTATTCCATACCATTCAAGCATGGTTGGGTAAAGATCTATTAATCTAGCAAAACCGAATTTCTTGTATGGAACGCCTGGGCCATGTAGGGCAAATATTACCCTCATATCATCGTTAAGTAATGATCCATGCGTTGCTAATTTTTTTCTTACCAGTCCCCATTCGCGTTTAGTGCTAACCCAGATGTTACCCGATTTACCATCAAGAAAAATCTGGGCCAGCTGCGTAACCGCATCTGGATATTGAGTGCCGATCGTCGCCTTTGCCCACCACTCAGTCCCTCCATACTGGTTATATAGTGAATCATTGTATTTTAGCGGATCATTTTTATAATCCATGGGTTGATAGAGAATTTCGAGATCACCATTGTTAAGCCGATACTTTATTGTTGCCTCGGCATTCTGTGAAAATACTTTAGTGGTATTTGAATCCTCAAAAACGGCGGTAATATCTATCGCAGGGTGATTTCTTAAAAAATAGATCAAGTTTTTCTTTTCAGATTTAGTGGGAAGGTTTGTTAGATAGTTTATATCCGGGATGTCTCTCCATCCGTTGTTTCCCCTTACGTAAATTTGAGCCGATGCAATGCCCCTTTCCATAACCAAAAGGTTGTATCCCTTCGATTTCCTGGGATTGCCGTATTTAACGTGAAATCCTTCATTCCAAAGATCCCTATCAAGCCTTGTTGTATTCGAGATATCATGTATCCCATGATCGGAGACCATTACCAGATACGTTTTATCGTAAATATCCTTTTTCTTCAAAAGCGTAACAAATTTATCGATAAAGGAATCAAAGTGTTTGTAGATTAATTCGACCTCCTCACTTGTTGTACCATAGTGATGCCCAGATGAGTCTGTGCCATAAAGACCAATTAGGGTGAATCGTGGAATATCATCAGGGTCTTTTACAAAAGATCTGTAAAGATACTTCAGTGCCGATTTATCGAGTTTTAATTCATTTCCTGTTAGTGAATTGAAGATTGCGCCGATAGGGACCTTTGGCGATCTTCTGCTTGCCCCCTTTGTGATCGGTGAATAAATTGAAGCAGTTGGATATCCATCAAGTACCTCAAATAGAGTAATTGGATGGTTCTCATTGCCATTGCCGTTGATGATGGCATGCGTGTTGAATAGATCCAGATTGGGCCTTAAGACATGTTTAATGGTTAAATAGTCATATTTTTTTTCATTCTTTCTGTCAAACCAACCAAGATAATTAACCCCGGATTCTCCAGGATATAACCCCGTTATCATCCCCTGATAATTCGGAGCGGAGCATGTTGGAAAAGAGGTGATGGCTTTTTCGAAGTAAGCGCCTTCATCGTAGAAATATTTTTTCAGATTTGGAAGTTTTCCCTTTTTGATGAGACTATCGAAATATTTATAGTTTCCACCATCAAGGACGAACAAAACAACATAAATATCGTTAATGCTGTTGTTCGGTGAAGTGGCACTGGATGGAGTTGAATATCCTAAGAGACATACGATAAGGATCGCAAATATCATCCGCGTAGATCCGTATTCTACAATCTGTACTAATCCGCGTGTAAAGAAATGCCGCATGGTTAGATTTGCTATCATCATGCAACCCATTCGTCAATTAACATGTTGAATTTGTATATAAAATTGATATATCGACGAGCGCGTTGCATAGATTGTACTCTAGGCGCGCATTAGCATATGTTTCTATTTCAAGTTTCACATTACTAATCTTATTAATTTCCTTGCGAAGAATTTTAGAGGTGTTTTTAAAATCTTTTTCATTGATCATTTTAGATTTTTCAAATGGAGTCCCCGGCTTTGGAATAAAGGGGTTGATTTTAATGATAAGTCGAAACTTTTTCTTAATAGAATTCCTAATTTTTGACACTAATTCAGGGATTGATAAAATGTCATCCATTACTTCACTAGGCAATCCTATCATAAAATAAAGTTTAAGTTGGTTGGTTCCTTCATTGATTAACATTGTTGCGGCCTCAACGAAATCATTGTCCTTTGTTTTTTTGTTGATAAAAAATCTCAAACGTTCCGACCCCGCTTCAGGTGCAAGGGTTAATGTTTTATTGCTTCCCTCAACCGCAAGGGGGACGAGCTGGGGCTTTTGCAGCAATCTTTCTGTTCGAATTGAGGCTGGCGAAAATGTAGCACCCTTGGATTTAATGTATTTTACAATCTCTTCGATTTGTGGGTGACCTAAAACATCGGGGCCAATTAGTCCAATGCGCTTTTTAAAAGCAAGGCCAAAATCAATTGCCATAGCGACGTCTTTAAAATCGTAGTTTCTGGGGGGATGATAGCATGTGGCAGTTACGCAAAACTTGCACTTCCAAGGACATCCACGCTGAATCTCGACAAGGTGCATATCCCCAAATTCCGTATTTTTTGTAAAAATTACCGTATGAGAGATGTTTTTCTCTGAGATGTCTATATTTGCTTTAGAGGGAATTTGTTCAGAAAGCCTGGGGACGAAAAAATGGCCCAGTTTTGAGAGAGGTTTTAATAAGGACGCGCGATCCTCTGTGGATATTAATGTTTTTATGAAGGCATCAGAAACCTTTTCAAATTCACCTATGAATAATGCGTCAAATATATCCTTCAGTGGATTTGGATTGATAGTTATCGCAGCTCCACCTGTGATGAGCGTTGGATGTTTTTTGTTTCTGTCTTCAGATCTAAAGGGGATCTTTGACAATTCCAGAATTTTTAGAATATTTAAGTAATCATTTTCAAATGGCACGGTAAAAACAATGATGTCAAAATCAGCAAGAGAACTCTGAGATTCAATTGACAGGATGGAATTATTCGTTCTTATATGTTCATCGATATTTTTCTTATTGGGAAGAAACGCTCGTTCACAAACAATATTTGGATTGTCATTTAGAATTTTGTAGATCTTGTGTAGCCCAAGATTGGACATCCCAATTTCGTAGGTATTTGGATAAACTAGTACTATAGACCTTTTTCCACCCCAATCCTTTACAATTGAGCCTTCTTCTGACCCCAATATTCTACGATTGTACTCTATTAGCTTCCAATTCATTAACCCATTGTTATCACTATTAAAATAAAATTCCACATTTTTCTTGTATTGTAATTGGTTTTATAATATTGCCTAAATAATAGGCATCGTTGCTTAAGCAGCGATGCCTTGAAGGTTCGGAGAACATATGGAAGCTAAAAAAGTTACATTTTTGGTTGAAGATCCAATTCAAAGGGAATCATCAGGCGATGATCTTTCGTTGGAAGTCACAAAGCTTACTAACTCATTGAAAAAATACTACGAGGATGAAAATCCACTAATAGGCACGTCGAAAATTATTAAGGATTTAAAAAAGCAGATTGCATCGCTGGCACCGCTGGATTGTCCAATACTATTTGTGGGACAAGTTGGATCTGGTAGATCATATGCAGCCAAGATAGTTCATCATAGAAGCGGAAGATTTGCCTATCCAATTACGATTTTAAATATGAACAATTATGCAGGGGGCCTATCTGATAAGTCCTTTGCAAAGATTAGAAAAGACGCCTATGGAAGCACGTTGCTCATCAAGGCGATAGATAAGCTGCCGAAAGGCTTTTTTCCAATTCTATTGAAAGAGGATCTAGCTAATAACCATTTCAGGCTCCTTGCAACGGTTACCCCACTTGAATTTAAATACCTAAGTGATGAGGTTGGGTTGAAATTGGGAAATGTAGTAAAAATTCCTGCGTTGTCAAAGCGAAGAGAAGATGTTTTGCCATTGGCGAAATATTTCATCGAAAATATTTCATCAGAGCTGCGGATTGAAGCCCCAACATTGGGCAGGGGGGCTGTGAAATTTTTGAAACAGCATAACTGGCCAGGCAATATTGTCGAGTTGAAACGTGTTATGTGGCAAACGGTTCTTGGTGTTGGAAGTGGTGAGATTCAAGAAGAAGACCTTGCAGTTCCAAGTCGTCACAATGTAGCCGTTTTTAATGAAAGGCAACTTGATAGATTGGCCTTTGAGGAATTAACTCGCAGAAAACTTGAGGTTTTTCTAAGAAGATTGAAAAATTATGATGTAGAAGGTTTGTATGATTTAATAATCAAACGCGTTGAAAAACCATTAATAGAACTCGTTCTTCAAAAAACAGGGGGAAACAAATTAAAGGCGGCTGAGGTTTTAGGGATCAATAGAAATACGTTGCATAAGAAAATTAAGAACTTAGAACTTAGTGCTTAGCATTCCTAAGTACTAAGATCTAGATACTAAGTTCTATTGGGGGATTGATTGAGCGATTCTGCGAAGATAACGGTTTTGACAATTGCCGGCGATGATCCATCAGGAAATGTTGGAGTTCAAGGCGATATCAAGACCTTTAATGAGATTGGCGTTGAGGGATTATCGATAATTGCAGTTGAATCTCCTTTGAGACGTCCGGTTCCTGCTGATCTATTAAGTCAAAAAATTTCCACCATTGTTGCAAATCATAAAATAGCGGCTTTAAAGATCGGAATGTTGGGTACAGCCGAAAACGTTAGGGTTGTTGCCTGGTTTCTTGCAAAAAAGACATTTGATTGGATTGTGATTGATCCGATACTCCATTCATCAGGTGGAGCAGAGCTGTTGGAGAATCATGCTATACCTATCTTAAAGTCGAAGGTTTTAATAAAAGCAACGTTGATTACTCCAAATCTTGATGAGGCCTCGACTCTTGCAGGTATGAGAGTTTTTAATGTAGAAACAATGAAGACCGCGGCCAAGGAGATATTTGAAAATACCAGAAAGCTTGCTGGGGGCGTTGCTCCCCTTAGGGGGGTCTTGGTTAAGGGCGGAAGTCTGAAGGGTGATGCTGTTGATATCCTCTTTGATGGTGAAGAACATCATGTATTCCGTTCCCCAAGATATGTTTTGAAATTAACTCACGGTATGGGCTGTATCCTTTCGGCAGCGATAACGGCTTATCTTGCAAAGGGTGAAACGTTGTTGGATGCAATCGACCAGGCAAAGGCCTACCTTGTCCAAAAAATATCCAAGACAGAAAAATAATTTTTCATAGATTACTTACTGTTAAAGGATTGATGGGTTGGATCTTGCTTTTTATCTGATCTAGGGTGGTTTTGTGATCAAGTTTGCCATGCGTGTAAAAATGGGCAACATTCTCTTTGATGATGATCGGCTGTTGCGCAATAGCAAAACAGAAGTTTCCATTGGCGCTGATATATCCCAATGAACCGCCCTGGAGATTGTGCTTGGTGTCACCTGAGTTTTGATTTAAAGAATTTGCCTGAGTTGAAATGGTCATAAAATGGCCCAAAAAGTCCACCAGATCAAAATCTTTTCTCTTTTTTCCCTCTGTTTCGTTGGTAATTATAAAGTGATCATCATGGCTCTGAATTTTGGGTGAATCAGAGACCTTGACCGAACTGGCTTGGCAGAATTTATTTGCCTCTATCCTTTCAAGCTTGCTGATTAGAGAGTTGTTTTTTCCTGCAAAGGTGCTCATTAATTCTGCAAGCTGTTTGTTTTTTTCTTTCGGATCCGTTTTTTGTTTGAAGATGCCTTTTGCACTTGAAATCTTAATTAAATTTTCCTGACCACGTAGTGTTATCTCTGGAGAAAAAGAAATAATCTGATGATCGCCGCTATTGATGAAGCTTGCATATGGGATATCGTAATGTTTTTTTAGCGTTAGATACGTTTCGAATGGTGTTAGTTTTGTCGATGAGTGAAAATGCTCAGTATCCTGAACTGTTTTTATATCATCTTTTCTGATCCAGTTTTCAAACCTTGTTAAATCGTTTTCATTGTGATCCGATAATATATCATAAAAAGCCGTTGGCGATATCTCCAGTGTCGCCTTCTCTTCCTTTATTTCATCTAAGAAACTATAGGCGCGTCTTTTTGCCAATGCGGAATCTGAGGATAGATCAGGATTTAATCCAAGGGAGACAACCCATCCAAATTCCTCCAGATGATCGTAAACATAAACGGTATCGTAGATAGAAAGGAAGCAGTCGGGGATTCCGAGATCGTTGTGTGATCTGTTTTGCAGATTTCTAAATTCAAGGCCCCAATCGAAACTCAAAAAACCAACGAGCCCGCCATAGAATGGTAAGTAGTTATCAACGGGTAGCCCCCGCGCTGAGTCAATAAATTTTTTCAGGGCATCGGATGGTTTGTCGATAAATGTATGTCCATCTACGGTGACGTATCCACCGTGGCTTGAAAATGTCTTGATAGCATTGTACCCCAAAAATGTATATCTACTGGAATTTTTTAACGGAGGTAGTGACTCAAGTAGAAATGCGTTTTGGTAGTTTGCTATTTTTGCGAAGGCATTTGATGGTTTTGGGGACTCCTCAACGGGTAATAGATAAGGTGTCTTTTTCATATTGCATATCAAACCATATAAATAGTTATAGGTCAAGGGGGTATATAATAGGCCTTGACCTGTGGGGTTAAACGCACTAATAAAGCGGCCCATGTACAGATTTCTTATGATATTGGTGATTTTTTTTGTTTCCTTTTCACTTTGGGGGAAAGAGGATCTCTCCAAGGATGTTTTTACCAAGCCCAAGGCCGTCATCGTGGATGAGGAGACGGGGAATATCTATGTTGCCAATGTTAATGGTGCCTCTGCCGAAAAGGATGCCAATGGATATATCAGCCTTTTGGATAATGACGGTAATGTCAAAATCTCACGCTTTATAAATGGCGTTACAAGTGAAATTGCCCTTCACGCACCAAGGGGGATGGCGATTGTAGATTCGACCCTCTACGTTGCGGATATAGATACGATAAAGGCATTTAATAAATATACTGGAAAATACAAATTTCATATTGATCTGCGTCCAAATGGTGCGAGGCTTTTATATGGAATGACGGTCGATCCCCAGAAGAAAATCTATGTTAGTGATATTTCAAAAAATATTATTTTTCAGATTGATTCCCAAAAAAATAATCATGTAGAAATTCTGGCGCAAGGTGAAAAACTGGGAAGTCCTGCGGGGCTTGTATGGTTTCCAGGTCGTTCCGAACTTTTAATTACAACATGGCATACGGGGACGATTTTATCCATCGATCAAAAGGGTAAGGTTAGAAGACGGTTGACGATGTCGTTGGGGAAGCTTAGCGATATTGATTACGATATCTTTGGAACGATTTATGTTCCAAGCCCCTCAAGGAATAAAGTTTATTGTATTACCAACAGACATATTGTTAATACGTGCTATGAAGATATTGCAGAGCCGCATGCTATAGCCGTTGATAGACAGCGTCACAAGGTGGTGGTCACCTCCCTTAAGAATAACAACCTTTCGCTACATAAACCCTCGTATAGATAATTGAAACCTTCCTAAAAAAGGGGTCCCCTTTTTTAGGAAGGTTTGCGCGTCCTATATATAACCTACTGATATTGCTGGTAAAATTTCTTTCAAATAAGCCCAGAAAGTCCGCAACATTTCCCATTTCCTGCCGATAATTACTTAAGAGGAAATGGGGAGGCGATTATTTCATCAAAAAAACGCAACATACTGATATTGCTGACATTGTTTTTACTTACTTTTGGGGCTTCAAGGGCAATAGCATCGGATGGTTCTATATCTGTTTTTATCAAGTGCAACAACCTTGTTGAGGTCAAGGAACAGATATCAAAGATGAATGGAAGTGTTCATTCTACTATCGGCAATATAATTACTGCGAAAATTCCAATTCAATTAGTTGATCAGATATCCAAGATGAAGGGCGTTGTTTCCTTTGAGACATCTCAATTGGTTGAGGTAACTGTAGCTAAGGCCGCTGAAGAGATTCACGCGGATTATGAATACCAACATCAAAAGTTTGAAAGTGTTTATACGGGAAAGGGTGTCATTGTTGGTATTGTAGATACAGGCATTGATTACACCCATTCGGATTTCTTTGATGCAAGTGGAAAGACCAGGATTCTATATCTCTGGGATCAAACACATAAACCAGCCTCAGGTTTCAGTGCACCATCAGAGGTCGAAAGCAGTTACGGTATTGAATGCCAACAAGAAGATCTAACAAATGGAAGATGTCCATCCATTGACAGACGTGGGCACGGAACCCACGTTGCTGGCATTGCTGCCGGTGGCGACGACGAGTATCAGGGTATTGCTCCGGATGCAAAGCTTATCATTGTAAAAAACCATGATTCCACTAATGGGGATAATGCTCTTATCTCTGAAAAAGGTGAGATGCAAAGTTCCGATGTGGTGGATGCGGTTCATTATATTTTCAAAAAGGCAAAAGAGCTTGGAATGCCTGCTGTTGTGAATTTAAGTTTTGCCGCTAGAGGCAGCCGGAATGATGGCAGAAGTCTTGCCGAAGAGGCCTTAACAGAGCTTGTTGAAGAAGATCTTGGAAGGGTGATTGTTGCAGCTGCTGGGAATGGCGCGGACAGAAAGAACGACGATTATCTAACGGGGCAACATGTAAATATACAGGCTAATAATGGTAGCCCCGTTGCGGTTGAGATGGCGATCTTGGATCCGCAATCGGTTAGATCACAAATCGATGTATGGCAGGAACCAGGAAGCAATATGATTTTTACACTTGGTGTAAAAAGACCGGATAGTTATATTCAACTTCCTTGGGTTGCGAAGGGTGAGGTTGCAACCGAGTCAATACTTGATGGTAGACTGGCCGTTATTATTAATTCTCAGGATGTTGATGGAAATAACAGCGGCTATGCCCATACAATCATAACCATTATGGGACAAGCTGATGTCCTGTCCGTTGATGGAAAAAATGCGGCGATCTTTGAGTTGCTTGTTTCCGGTTCTGGAGAGGCTCACGCATGGCTTGGTGGCGGTCAAGGATTTTTCACGGCAAAAGAGGGCGAGCAAAGTGATTGGATGTACATCGCCGGTGATGGATATTCAACCGTTGGCGCACCCGCTACAGCTATTGGCGTTATTAGTGTTGGCGCATATGTTACAGACAGCTTCCGTCTAGCGGATTATCTAATAGGCGAAATAGCGCCCTATAGTAGTTGGGGCCCTTCAATGGATCCGGAATATACGGGCCCGGTACCCGAAATTACAGCGCCAGGCGAGGTGATAGTTTCTGCGTTATCAAAAGATATGATTAAGGAATTTTACGAGTCACAAAAAAGTTCCATTATGGAAGATGGCGAGCATCTTCGCTGGGGTGGAACATCGATGGCATCTCCTGTGGTTGCCGGTGTTGTGGCCCTGATACTAGAACGTGATCCAAGCCTTACATATAAACAGGTCAGACAATTGATTGATTCAACTGCTATCGTTGATGAATATGTTGGTTCAACTCCAAATGACATATGGGGTTATGGTAAGATTGATGTGGCGGCAATTATGAATAATTTTGATGTTGCATATGCATCCCCTGATGATATCAGTTTTGGCGAGTCTGCTGTGCCGGCTAGCACCATAGAAGCCGGATGTTCTCTTGCGGGATCTGGTGATCAAACAGCGAGCATGTCAATGATTGTATTGTTTATATTTACGATGACAGGGCTTGTCTTCAGAAGGAAACTACAAACTCTTTAGGATCTCATGTAATAACTCGATTTTTTCCGAAATAACCTTAAATTCTTTTGGCAGAATATTCTTATATTTTTCCTCCGGTATGGATGTAAACGTCCCACGAAGCACATTAAACATCTTTACAAGATCCTTAATTTCATTATTGCCAAACTTCTTTTCCATAATTGAAATTAGGTTCAAACATGAAATTGCCGCCAATTTTACAATAGGTGGTTGCTCTAGCGTTAAAACTTTGTGAAATGTATTTCTGATCTCTGTTAATAGCGGGCCTATGTTATTGGTGTTGTCTGACATTCGGACATTCTAATTCATTTCACTGGAATTAAAAAGGGTTTTTATCCGGTTAGTCTGCAAAGCCCATTTCTTCTGCCTTTTTAGCGTAGTCGTAAAGTTGTTTGATTCCCTCTTTGGGGTCATCACTAAGCCTTATGGTTGGTGCAAACATCCCCAGCTTTTCATTGGCGCCCTTTTGCAGATTTTCGCGTATACGCTCCCGATTTGCCCTATAATATTGCGCAACCTCGGGGGTGACAACATCTCTATGCGTAAATTCTTCGTGCGCACTTTTAAGGTTTTCGCGTTCCTCTAATGTGGGCCTTCTGCCTTCAGCTGCCAATTCCAAGATATGAAGCATATCCTTTGAACCCTGATCTTCCTGCTCAACCTCTGCTGTGGTTGGGGCCACGGCATCTGTTGGAGAAGGTTCTTCAGCTACTGGTTCTGTTTGGCTTGGTTGGACCTCCTCGGTTCCCGATGGTTTTATGCTACTGCGTTCATATCTTTCGCTTTTTGTATTGGCGGCAGCGGTCCGATATCTGACATATTCATCCGGGGCCTTGTTAATCAAGTTAACTAATGCCCTTTTATATTCCCTGGATTCGGTTGTTGTTGACTCAAGCCTTCTTTTGTTGTGGTAATCAGTATATTCAGCTGGGGCTGCGTTTTCAAGCGCCACCTTTGCTGACATGAAATTTTTCCACTCCTTTTCAAGTCCGTGTTCCGCAAAATATTTTCCGTAATGTTCAAATTCGATCTTAGGATCAAGTACATCTGTGCCGAGGTGGCTCTCCTCGTAGGCCAGAAATAATTCGGGATTTTTGGCCTGAAGTTCTGCTGCGGCAATTTCATGTTGACGTAACTCTTCAGGTGCCGTTTCATGTAGTTTTTTATTTGCTTCGGATGCTTGTTTCGCTCCATCAGTCTTTTTAAGATCGGAAAATTTTCTTGTCGCTGTGTCGAATTCCTTGGGAGCGGCCTCTTTTAGGGCGTTGCGCGCGTCTACGTATTCCTGTTCCGCGGGTGAATATTGCGGTTGTTCTTTCTGTTCCACTTCGCTAGAGGCCTCCTGATTTATTAAGCTTAGGAAATAGTCACGAATTTTTTCAGTGGCCTCGGTTAGATCCCTTGACTCACCGATTATATCTGCAACCTGATTTGCGATGATATGAACGCTTTCGACATCCTCAGGGAGCTTGATATCCAAGCCGGTCAACCCGGATAACTGCATTTCCATAAAATCCTTTATCGGTCTTAGCATTTCCAGCTCTTCCTCTGAAGCTGTGGCAAGTTGACGAATGCTATTTTCCAGAACGCCAAGAAGGGGATCACGATTCGACGTTGATGGAAGAACGCCACCTAATAGTTTGCCTGCATTTGGTAGTCTCTCATGAGAGGTGAGGCGTTCAAATTCTGCATGATCAAAAAGAGATGCGTCACCATTGTGGCCACCAGCTTTTTCTGGATAGTTTGCTTGTTCGGTTTGACCTAGATGATCGATTTTTGATAGATCGCTTTTATCCGTTTTGAGATCAACGCTCATAAATACCTCCGGCCCCTTGTGTATATTATCGCATTTGTCGTATCCAAGAGTTGCGTGTCCGCAAAAAATGTGCCATGCGTTTTGTAACTAGCTGATATAATTGATTTTATCGAAGACGGGAGGTGGCGATTTTTTCAACATCTTCATTTGATTGAATAGCTTCAAGACCGGCTTCTACCCACATTTGGGGTTCCTCCATACAGAGATATATCGGAACCGACAAATCAATAGAGAAGATCTCCTCAACAACATTTTTGTAGAGTATGGCGCGAATTTTTTCTGGATACCTTAATTTTCCGGCTATCCTTTCAAATGGATATGAAAAAATTTGTGTGCCGGCAAAACGTTCCTGTGCTGTTTCCTTCAATTGTGTTGGAAACCTCAACGTGCCCAAACTGATCCACGCAACGTATTGCGGATCGATGTGCTTAAAAATTAATTGGACAACCTCTTTGTAACCATCCTTCCAGCTTTTATAAAAGATCATTGGATCAAAGTGAAAGGCAACTTTATATCCCCACTCAATGCATTTTTTTGCTGCGGCTATTCGACCAATTAGCGTTGCGGCCTTGAACTCTTCCTTGGATATTATATCCTGCGGGTTTACGGACCATGCGACTATCGTATGTCCGTTATGATCCAGATCCTTTAATCCATCAATCTTGGTTGTCTTTGTTTTTAGCTCCAAAAAGGCGTTGGGAAGCTTGGCAAAGTAGGGTACAAGGAGGCTTGAATGCTCGGTAATATCATCTAATGCCAGGCTATCGGATAGTTCGCCACTTCCGATCCTGAAGATTTTCTTTGGCTCCTTGGATGTGGCAATCTTTATCTGCTCAAGGATGACTTCGATATTTGTGTAGATAGTCAAGATTGGATTATTTGATAAATATTGTTGCAGGATGCAATAAGTACAATCCAGTGGGCACCCTGCGATAAGATCAATTGTAAAATAATTGCAACAAAGATTTTTTTCTGTAATTCCCTGGCACGATTTGAATGCATTGCCCTTATAATTATTTAGAAACCAGATACGTTTTGCATCTGAATAGTTCATCTCCTTTTTTATATCGCGGGGCGAATGAATAACTTCGACCGGAACATCGGTTAACTTATCTAAGATAAGTTTTGTGTTGGGATTTTTTGATGCATCGTGGGTTAAATAAATTTTTATTGGTTTAAATGATTGATCTGTATCGTGAACGGCTGATTTTTCATATTTAGGGGGCGTGTATCTTGACATCAACCATTCGGTTGCCTTTTTATACCTATCAAGGGGGGACAATTTCTCGTTTTGGGTTATTGAAAGAAGGGATTGCTCCTTCCAAAGTACCTCCAACGGGGTTCTGTGAAGCCTTGCAAGATCCTGGCTTAAACTTAGAAGCCGCCGGGTTTTATTGCCCCCCATTCGAATCAATCCGAAGGTCTGTTCAAACTGGTCTATTGCATCTTTTTTAAGATCAGCCTTAGTTGTCGCCACTTTTGCCAGGGGCTTTTTCATAATGATCTGTATATATGATGCAAACCTGTATATCAAGTGACATTGAGAGGAACCCTAGAGGCCACAGAGATGTTAAACGCAGAGTATTCTGAGGTTTCTGTGTTCGCTGAGGATTTATTTAATATCACCACAGACACAAAAAAACTCAGAGACCCCAGCGCTCTCAGTATGCTCTGCGTTTTAAAACTCCGTGTCCTCATAATAGGTTTTGTAGTTGATAAAGCGTTTCTGTCAATATATACAACCAACATGAATCATGAATATTTCATGCAAGAAGCGATTGAAGAGGCCAAAAAGGCCGCGGCTATCAAAGAGGTTCCGATTGGTGCTGTTGCCGTTGTGGATGGCGAGATTGTGGCCCGTGCACATAATCTTCGCGAAACCACACAGGATCCCTTTGGACATGCTGAATCCTTACTCATAAAAGAACTCGCCCAAAAGTATAATTTCTGGCGCCTGGAGAACGTGACCATATACGTGACATGCGAGCCATGTATTATGTGTATGGGGGCGATGCTTCAATCGCGAATTCAAAAAATTGTTTACGGATGTCGCGATCCAAAGGCCGGTGCCTGCGGGTCGTTGTATGATCTATCAAATGATACGCGTTTAAACCATCAGATCGAGGTTGTATCAGGTGTTTTGGAAAAAGAGTGTGGACTACTATTGTCTAATTTCTTTAAAACGTTGAGAAAATAACGCTTAAAATATAGCTATTGATTTTAGTTCAGTTTTCGTTTAATAAGGCGAATCTTTGATATATTGAAGTCCCCCCCTTCGCCAAAAGCTATGGGGGGAAGTCGTTGATTTGCCCGCCTACGTTCCTGTTGGAACTTCGGCGAGGCATTATGTTTGTAATGACTAGCGCCTTGCGCTAGCATAACAACCATAATGGAGAGGTGTCCGAGCTGGCCGAAGGAGCATGCTTGGAAAGCATGTGTACGGGCAACTGTACCCAGGGTTCGAATCCCTGCCTCTCCGTGAGGAGTCAAAAACTCCTCACGGAGAGGCAGGTCTCGCCGAAGCCTTTAGGCGTAGGCGGACCAATCTTTTTTATGTATCATGTGTACATTTTAAATTAATTTCTTATTTTTCATTTAATAACAAGGCAAAAGCCGTATCATTAGTAAAAGAATATTATAATGCCCGCCTACGTTCCCTACGGAACTTCGGCGAGGCATGATGGTTGTTATGACTGGCGCTTTGCGCCAGCATAACAACCATCATGGAGAGGTGCCTGAGCGGTTGAAAGGGACGGTCTCGAAAACCGTTGTCCGTGTCATGCGGACCCAGGGTTCGAATCCCTGCCTCTCCGCCAATAAAAAAAGATGCGACCTAATGTGTTTTTTTATTTATGTAATTTGATATTTTTGAAATTCTTCCATTAAATGCTTAATCCAGCCAGAATCGCGGGGTGTTGTTTTTAAGGCCTTGAGATAAAAATTTTGTTTCCATGATTCCTTTTTAGAGATTTCTTTTATTATTTTTAAACCTTCTTCTATGCCGATTTCCGGATGCGGTTGAATTCCCCAGATTGGTTTGTTTTTTAATTTAAAGGCGCTAATTTTGCAATTCAACGTTGTTGCCAAAATGTCACATTTATCCAAAGGTATGTTGTAGACTTCATCAAAATGGAGGTTTAGACAAACTATATGTTGAGGCAGCAAAAGATCATCTTTTAACACCTCAATATCAAACCAGCCGTGTTCCGGAACTTTGGCATGCCTTACTGTTTTTTTCCCAAAGAGTGCTCGGGCTATCATTTGGTGTCCAAAACAACTTCCCAAAATAACCTTGTCCTTGATTGCGGCTTCACGAATTAACTCCTCTAAAGGTTTATACCAGTCACAATCATCTACTATTGAGGCTTCGGAACCTGAAATAATAATGTGCGAATAATCATTAACGCTGTTGGGTAATTTGCCATTGGATGCCCGAAAGGAATCAAATGGAAAGACAATATGGGGCACCCAGTGATCGACTGGTCGGTAAATGTTATGATCTATTGCGTTGTCGAGTATCAGGATTTTCATATCTCTTTATCAGGGTTGAGCATCCTAAAGAGTGCAATTTTTGCGTTTGTTGCTATTTTGTTGTCGACGATTACCTCGTTTACATTGCCCAAATTTTCCAGAGTCCAACAGAGATTATTCAAACTTATCTTAAACATATTTGGGCACATTGATCGTGCCAGTGGAATTATGTTTTTATTTGGATTTTCATTTTTGAGTCGGTTCACCATGTTAATTTCTGTTCCAATAATAATAGTCGATTCCGGAGGTGCCGATTCAACATACCTTTTTATCTGCTCAGTCGATCCTGAAGCATCGGAGGTATTAACAATTTCTTTTTTGCATTCAGGGTGAACGATGATTTTGCAATCCGGATATTTTTCCCGTGTTTCCTCCACATGTTCTTCGGTAAAGAATGTGTGGACGTGGCAGAATCCATCCCAGGTAATAACCTTGGCCTTTTCGATTGTGTCGGGGTTCAACCCTCCAGAGGTTTCATTCCTTTTCCATTTTACAATTTGCGTACCCTCAAGGCCTTTTTCAATGGCCGTATTGGTTCCAAGGTGCTCATCTGGCAGAAAGAATATCTTTTCTCCGCGCTTAAATGCCCAGTCGAAGAGCTTTGCCGCATTACTTGATGTACAAACAATTCCATTATTCTTTCCACAAAAGGCCTTAATGTCCGCGGTTGAATTCATATACGTGATAGGAATAATTTTTGAGATATCTGTAAGTTTTGATAAAGCTTCCCAGGCACCTTCAACTTCATCCAGAGTTGCCATCTCTGCCATGGGGCACCCGGCATTTTTATCTGGGAGATAAACTCTTTGTTTTTCTGAGCAGACAATGCGTGCGGCCTCTGCCATGAAATGGACTCCGCAAAAAATAATGTGCGTTGCATTTTCTTCATGCGCCGCATCCTGTGCAAGCTTAAAGCTATCACCAACAAAATCGGAAAATTCTATTATTTCGTCGCGCTGGTAGTGATGTCCTAAAATTACAAGCTTATCTTTATATTCTTTTTTTGCGGCAGCTATTCTTTTTTTCAGTTCTTGATCGCTTGTGCCGCGGTATTTGTCCGGAAGTATCATAATGTATGTCCTTTCTGAAACACCAGCCCGCCTTCGTATTTAAATATATGATGGCTGGCGGGGGATAAACGCTGATGAACGCCGATATTTTTGTTTTTTTGTTACTTAGAATTATCCGTGTTTATCTGCGTTCATCCTGTTTCAGTATTATATCGAACTTTTCTTTTATTTCAATAGGGTGATAGGATGTTTTTGCGTGCCGTAGACCATCTACCCCTGCGTCATCCTCTAAATTGACATATTCAAACCTTGCAAAGCTTGTTTTGGCGGCCTGGTTAAGGACGAATTGATAGATTCCTGGAATATTTGGATCGCAGTGAAAAAAGTGCACGCACACCGTATCGTTTGTTAGCGGTGTGCCGATAATAAATGACCTGGGCTCTCTATCAATATACAAAACGCCGCCGCATGGCTCTAGTAGTTTGAAATTTTCAAGTGCGTATCCAAAGGCGTTTTTATCATCGTCGATAAATTGTTGTCTTGATATCCAATATTCATCCTTTTTTCTTGGTTTAAACCATAGATCATAGATCTTTAGTATGTCATTTAAGTGATCTGGTTTAAGCTCTTCGAATTTAAAATCGTGATATGTTTTTAAAAATTTATTAATATGGTTTCTTTTTCCATCGTATTTTCTTCCCTTAAAGTTAGCCAAGTCATCAGTTTTGTAGATGTAGTCAAAATAATCACGATCACTTGTCACTTTGAGACCATTCTTTTCCAGGTTATTGATGAAATCTCTATCTAATCTTGAGATAGAAGCCGTGTGGTCAAGGCACGTTAAAAGCGTTTCTAATGGTTTGACTTGTCCAAGTGGCTTTAGAAAGAAGGGCGGATGATCTATTGGATCTATGCGGATGCATAGATTGTCGTTGATTATCGTCATTGTTGGACGATTCCACTCTTTCCAGATAAAAAAACTCGCAAAATTTAGATCGCTTATCCTTCCGGATTTTTCCAGCAACAAAGGTTTGATTAAGCTAAGATCGGCCAGATCTATCTTTTTAAATTTTGGAAAAGTAGGAATCATTCAGCTCTCCTAATCATGCAGACACATACATTAGGGGAGCAATCTTTACAATTAAATACTTCTCTTCTTGGTAGGAAGGGTGGGGTTTTTACGGTTTTAAAGCCCAGTTTTTCAAAAAAGTCAGGTATTATGGTGTAAAGATAGACATCCTTTTGTTGATTAGATATCTTTTTAATAAGCTTGCTTGCAAGGCCTTTGCCTTCAAAATCTTTCTTTGTTCCAACGGAGCTAATGAAATAACAATTTCCAATATCCTCGAATCTGGTAATTGAAACAATTATATTGCCATCTTCAGCTATCCAAAAGTTATCCAAATTAAGCGAAGGATACTCTAATTCCCTGTCCTTAAGAATCTGTAAGATTTGTTCGTAGTCACTTATTGTGGCCCTTCGAATAGCGATCACATTTTGCTCCTTGTGAATTGTGATTAAATAGTAGTGAATTAGTATTTTGTCAATCCAATATAATATATTGATATCATTGGGTAATAATCGCTACCATTGACATAGGGTGGAAAAAAAGATACCCTATAGGGGTATATGGTATATCTGAAGGAAGCAAAATGATAAATGAGGAAGTAAAAAAGGATACACTACTTAGGCTTCGAAAGGTAGAGGGACAGGTTAGGGGCCTGATGAAGATGGTGGATGAGGAGAAGTATTGTATTGATTTGATCAACCAAATAAATGCCATAAGACGGGCCCTTGAAAAGGTTGCGCTCGGAATACTAAAACGCCACATCGAAAGCTGCGTTACCGAGTCAATGGAATGTAAGGAAGGTTCACATAAGATAGATGAACTTGTGGATTCAATTGATAAATTTATAAGATAATATTTTAAGAGGTGACCCTATGTTTTTTAAGAAGCAATCACTAATAATCATTATGTTGTTGGTATTTCTTGGTGCTCAAAACGCATATGCCAAGTCTACCAGGATTGAAAAGCTTGAGGATCTGATAAACGAAGCTACCCAAAAAAATTCGCAGATTTTAGCAAGTCAAAATCTATGGGTCGCCGAAGAAAATAAGGTTAGTCAGGTTAGAGCCTTGCCCGATCCAGTGGTTCATTATGGATATTTTGGCAAAAGTGTAGAGACCAGGGTTGGTCCGCAAAAGCATAAGTTTGGGGCCTCTCTAAAGGTGCCCTTTCCAGCAAAGTTAGTATATCAGGGAAAAATGCAGTCAAAAAATGCCAGTATATATAAAGAGAAATATGATGCCGCTAAAATGGGTGTTATTTTGAATCTGAAAAATTTGTATTATGAACTTTATTGGGTCGATAAGGCAATCCAGATAACAGAAGAAGAAAAACTTATTTTAACAAGTCTCGAAAAGATTGCGAAAAGAAAATATGAGTCAAATTTGACCCCACAACAAGATGTAATCAAGGCTCAGGTTGAAATCACTAAGTTGATCGAAAAGCTTTTTATCCTTAAAGAAAGTAGAAATAGCTTGGTTGCAAGGATTAATGCAATATTAAACAGGTCAGCGGATGCTCCATTTAATAGAACTGAGAATGTAGAACCTCAAAAGATGAAAACCCCGCTTGATGAACTTCGTGAGCTAGCTTCTAGCTCAAGACAAGAGCTTAGGGCGGCTCATTTGAGTGTCACGAGGGCCGAAGATCAGAAAATGCTGGCAAAATTGAATTATGTGCCGGATTTTACATTTGGCTTTGATTATATTTTGGTCAGTGATGGGCAAACCAGCATGATAAATGATGGGGAGGATGCATTAATTGGAAGCGTTTCGATGAATGTGCCGATATGGTTTAATAAACTTAACGCCGAAGTTAAGGAAAAAACGGCCCTAGTAGCCGCCAGCCAAAAGAATTATGAAAATATGAGAAATGATGTGCGCGCTGAGGTGGATGATATCTATTTTTCAATTCTTACATATGGGGATATTATAGAATTGCATAAAACGGCTTTGATTCCACAAACAGAACAGGCCTTCGAAGCTGCCAGAATAGGCTACGAATCTGGTAGTGTTGATTTTTTGAACTGGTTGGATGCTGAGCGTACGGTATTACATACCAGGTTATCCTATTACAGGGCGATTTCAGACTATCAAAAATCAGTTGCCAGCTTGGAAAGAGTGGTAGGACAGAGATTGTAATCAAAAATTGAATAAGGAGATAGTATGTCAAAAAATAAAATCTATATTGTCGGTGTTATAGGGGCCCTGATTTTAGTGTCTGTGGGAATTGTCTTTTTTCTAACAACAGACAAATCCACAACTATGATTCAGGGTAGTGAGGAAGAAACAGTTTTGTATTATACATGCGGAATGCACCCCAGCGTGAATGTTTCACCTGATGAGTATGAAAAGGGTAGTGTTAATTGTCCAATTTGCAATATGAAGTTGGTGCCGGTGTATAAAGAAGAGAAGACGGAAAAAGGTGATACAAAAAGAAAGGTGCTTTTTTATCGTAACCCCATGAATCCGGAGATAACCTCCAGTGTTCCCACCAAAGATGAGATGGGTATGGATTATGTTCCCGTATACGAAGAGGTCAATGCCGATGATAGCTATTATGGTTGTGGAATGGAGGGGGAGGAACATGTCTTTTCAATGAAGGGCGTAGCTGGAATGAAATGTCCAATATGTGGAATGCCACTTAAAAAATTGACGAAAAGAGAGGCAGATAGCTTAAGGGGCGTGGCCAGTAGGGTTAAAATAAAAGGGGAACAGATTAAACTTGCCGGGGCCATAACGATACCCGTTAGGAAACTTCATCTTTCGAAAACAATACGTACTGTCGGTAGAGTTGCCTATGATCCAAAACTGGCAGTTGCAGAGGACGAATATATATCAGCACTCAGAGCCTATGACGGAATAAAGGGCGGAAGCATTGAAGAGATTAAAAGGCGATCTGGGATGTTGGTCGATTCTTCAGAGAAGAAGCTGAAACTTTTAGGCTTAAGCGATGATCAGATTATAAAATTAAGAAAAACTCGCATGGTTCATACCAACCTTATCTTACCCGAAAAAACTATGTGGATATATGGTGACGTATACCAGTATGAGCTGGGTTGGCTGAAACCAAACCAGAAGGTGGAGGTCAAGGATCCGTCAATGCCTGGTGAAATATTTGAAGGTGTTATCATTTCGAT
Organism: uncultured Pseudomonadota bacterium; assembly: GCA_964536295.1. Lineage (GTDB taxonomy): Bacteria > UBA10199 > UBA10199 > CAZHVX01 > CAZHVX01 > CAZHVX01. The sequence continues at coordinate 17,720 of CAZHVX010000002.1, read as the reverse complement.
TAATCCCGTGTTTGATTCTAAGACACGGTCGGTAATTTTTAGGGCTGAGGTAGACAATCGCGAATTAAAATTAAAACCTGATATGTATGTAGACGTGATAATTAGAAGCACTCTTGCAGGGCCTGATGGTGAAGACCTTATTCTGGCTATTCCCAAAAATGCAGTGCTTGATACCGGAACACGCAAGCTAGTTTGGTTTGATAAAGGGAATGGGCTCTACGAAGGAAGAGAAATTATTGTTGGGCCCGAGGCTACTGTTACAGAAAATGGTGCGACATCTCAGTACTTTCCAGTTATGAGGGGGGCACGAGAAGGTGAACTTGTAGTTACGAAGGCTAATTTTCTAATTGATTCTCAGAGCCAGCTTTCAGGTGTTGCATCTTCAGCATATGGTGGCGCGTTAGGCTCAGAGGCGAAGAGTGATGATAAAGTAGATGAAGAAAAAAAGACAGTACCTGTCCATCAACACTAATCGTTCATTTCATGGAGTAGTTTATGGTTAATAAAATTATTGAAATTTGTCTCAAAAATCGATTTCTCGTAATTGCCACATTTGCTCTTCTTATAGTCTGGGGTTATTCATCAATGAAACAAACTCCAGTAGATGCAATTCCAGATATTGGTGAGCTTCAGGTCCTTGTGTATGCAGATTGGCCCGGTCGAAGTCCAAAAGATGTTGAAGATCAGGTTATCTATCCATTAACCACTGGTTTAATGGGAACTCCAAAGGTAAAAGTTGTTCGTTCATCTTCGGCATTTGGTTTTGGTCTGGTCAATATGATTTTTCAGGAGGGAACGGATTTCTATTGGGCCAGGACTCGAGTTCTCGAGAGATTGGATTTCGCAAAGAAAGATATTCCTAAAGATGTCACTGTTACCCTGGGGCCGGACGCAACGGCCTTAGGACAGATATTTTGGTATACTGTGGAGGGCGAGGGGTATGATCTTGCGGAGCTCCGTTCTATTCAGGATTGGTATGTCCGATATCAGTTGACCGCTGTAGAAGGTGTTTCAGAAGTGGCCTCAGTCGGTGGTTATGTCAAGCAATACCAGATAGATGTAGATCCGAACAAGCTTTTGGCTCACGATGTGAAAATTCACGAAGTGATTGGCGCCGTTCAGCAATCCAACATAGATGTGGGCGCGAAGGTTTTTGAGGAGGGGGGGGCGGAATTTGTCATCAGGGGCCTCGGATTTATCAAAAATACAGCTGATATTGAAAATATAGTAGTAGATGTGAAGAACGGAATTCCTATCTATGTTAAAAATCTTGCGGTTGTTACGATTGGGCCCGATTTTCGCAGAGGCGCTCTGGATAAGGCAGGTAAAGAAGTTACAGGCGGTGTTATCCTTATGCGTTATGGAGAAAATCCCCTAAAAGTTACAGAACGTCTAAAACATAAGATTGAGGAGCTGTCTGTGGGCCTGCCTCCCGGAGTGAAGATCGTTCCGTTTTATGATAGAACCGGCTTGATAATGAGATCTATAGGGACCTTAAAAAGTGCCCTCATTGAAGAAGTTATTATTACAGTTTTTGTCATAGCAGTGTTTCTTTTGCATTTTCTTGGGAGTGTAGTCATTTCTCTCGTCCTTCCTATCGGCGTACTTATTGCTTTTATTCTAATGCGTCTCATCGGAGTAGATGCAAATATAATGTCTCTAGGTGGAATAGCTATTGCTATCGGTGTTATGGTCGATTCGGGGTGTGTCCTTGTTGAAAATATCTACCGTCGGCTTGTGACAAGACAAAAAGAATTAAAAACAGACAGGTTGTCACAAGATGAAAGGTTAATAACTTGCGTAAAGGGTGCACAGGAGGTTGGAAAGCCGGTTCTCTTTGCCCTTCTGACTACTATTGTTGGTTTCATTCCGGTTTTTGTTTTGACAGGACAGGCCGGCAAACTCTTCAGACCACTCGCCTTTACTAAGACATTTGCTATGGCCGGAGCCGCTATCATTGCGCTGACTCTTCTTCCAACGCTCTGTTATTATTTTCTCAAGGGCCGACTGAGACCGGTGGAGGAAAATCGCACAGCGCGTGCTCTGTATAAGGTTTATAAACCGGCAATTCTTTGGTCACTTAAACATAAGCTGCTCGTTGTTATAATGTCCATCTCGCTGCTTTTTACAGGCCTGCTCTGCGCATCTTTTATGAAACAGGAGTTTATGCCACCACTTAATGAAGGCGATCTTCTTTTTATGCCCGTTCTTTTGCCCGGCGCATCGTTGACGCAAGTCATGGATGTCATGAAGAAACAAGACATCATTATCAAAAATGATATCCCTGAGGTTGAATGGGTTGTCGGTAAGCTTGGAAGGGCAGAGACTGCAACAGACCCGGCACCGGTTGTTATGATAGAGTCAATCATACATCTTAAAGATAAAAAATATTGGCGTAAAGGGATGACGCGAGAAAAGCTTATTCAAGAGATTCAGGAGAAAACAAGGATGCCGGGAGTCAGTCCCATCATGACGCAGCCGATACGGAATAGGATCGACATGCTGGCAACGGGTATCCAGACACCGGTGGGGATTAAAGTATTTGGCCCCGATTTGGATAAAATTGTGGAGATTGCAATTGATATAGAAAAGGTTGTGGCTAACGTGGAAGGGGCGGTTAGTCCCTATGCTGAGCGTATTTCAAATAGACCATATTTTGAGATAGAAATAGACAGGGAACAGGCCGCCCGTTACGGTATTAAAGTAGGCGACATCCAGCACGTTATTATGACGGCCATCGGGGGCATGAATATCACCACTACTGTTGAGGGACGAGAGCGTTATCCTGTTCGCGTCAGGTATCTAAGGGAACTTCGTGACAGCCCCGATGCACTTAAACGAATATTTGTGCCAACTCCTAAGGGAGAACATATACCTCTTACACAAATAGCAACATTGAAAAAGGTTCCAGGGCCTGCTGTTATCAATTCTGAAAACACGCTGACATATGCAAGAATATTCGTAAATGTAAACCAGGATAAAATTGGGCTGATCGATTTTGTTGAGAATGCGCAAAAGGCTGTCCAGGAAAAGATAGATAGTGGTGAACTGGTGTTGCCACAGGGATATTTTATTTCATGGTCCGGTCAATTTGAATCGGAGATGGAATCTCGCAAACGTCTCGTGCCATCGTTAATGATATGTCTATTTGTTATAATGATGTTGCTCTATATGGCATTTAAAAAATTCAGTAGCCTTCTTATCCTTGCATCCGGAATTCCGGTATCTCTCATGGGAGGTGTAATATTGCTATTTTTTCTCGATTTTCGGTTTTCGACTGCAGTCTGGGTCGGTTTTATTGCCCTATTTGGGGTAGCGACAGACAATGCTGTCGTATTGCTCTCATGTCTGGATGATCTATTTAAAACCAAAGTCCCAAAGACAGTAGCTGATATTCGAGGGACCATAATTGAAGGCGGCCTTTTAAGGGTTAGGCCTGCCATGATGACAACGACAACCACCATTATTGCATTGCTTCCCGTTATGTTCGCTACTGGCACTGGCTCTGAAATCATGAAACCGATGGCTTCGCCAACCGTAGGGGGGCTGATTACGGCTACGCTTTCCAATCTGATATTGGTGCCCGTAATCTATTCCTGGTTGAAAGAAAGGGAACTTAAAAAATCACAACAAACTATGAGTAGAGATTAAAATGAATTATCCAAAAATAACCAACAAGAAAGGTGATATGTTATGAAAAAGTTACTTTGCTTATCATTTATTTTAGCAATGATAACTAGTGGTGGATATCTATTTGCAGATGAGATGCAACACAAACATGGAGAGATGAAAAAGATGGAGATGTCAACGAGCGAAGATGTCGTTGATGTTAATAATAAAGTCTGTCCAGTTTTAGGTGGCTCAGTCAATGGTCAAGACTTTGTTGTCTATAAGGGGAAAAGATATGGACTTTGCTGTGCAGGTTGTGCAGATATGTTTTTGAAGGACCCTGAAAAATACATAAAAGAGTTAAAGACAAAGGAAGTAATTAAGGACCCTCTTAAAAATTGATTTTCACCTTGCATGTCATCGCGCCTCCCGCCTACGCCAAGGCTTCGGCGAGGCAAGCGCGATGACACGATAGTTGCTTATATTGAGTTTTTCAGAGGTTCCTTAAATAAGCGTAATAATGCCAAAGTTCAATAGACATACACTGGACAACTTATATCATCGTTATAACAAGCGAGAATTGATCCATCCCGATCCATTGGAGTTTTTGCATAAATACGATTCTAATGAGGATCTTGAGGTTGTTGGTCTGATTGCATCTTCATTGGCCTATGGTAGGGTTTTGCAGATTTTGAAAAGCGCCTCATTTGTTCTTGATAAACTAGGGGGCTCCCCCAAGGAATTTCTTCTAAATACAAAAGATCAATATTTGCATGAAATGTTTGTCGGTTTTAAACATCGGTTTACAACCGATTATGATATCGTCCAGTTATTGATAAATGTAAAAAATAATATTCAAAGGCACGGTTCCTTAAATAAATGTTTTCTACATGGTTATAATGATGGTGATGAAAATGTGATCCCGGCAATGATTAAGTTTGTAGAGGCGTTTGCTGGAAATGAAAAGGTTTATTTATTGCCACATCCAGAAAGAGGAAGTGCGTGTAAGAGATTGAATCTTTACTTAAGATGGATGGTGCGCTCCGATGATGTAGATCCTGGTTGTTGGAGTGGAATTCCAAAATCGAAACTTATTGTCCCCCTTGATACGCATATGCATAAAATCTCGCTCAAGTTTGGTTTGACAAATAGAAAACAGGCGAATCTTAAAACCGCGATCGAGGTTTCATCCAATTTTGCAAGGATCAATCCGGACGACCCAATAAAATATGATTTTGCATTGACTAGGTTTGGTATACGGGACGATATGGCCTTAAGTGATTTATAACGATTAGATAGGGTTTTTAAATTTTTGACTTAAGTCAAATCTTTAACTTGCAAAAAAACTATAATGGGTCTACCGTTCACGACCAACAGAAAATATTTAAAGGAGAAGATATGAATTTGAAGGGATCACAGACAGAAAAAAATTTATTAACGGCATTTGCCGGTGAATCACAGGCCAGAAATCGCTATACATATTTTGCATCACAGGCCAACAAGGATGGTTATGTTCAGATTCAAGCAATTTTTGAGGAAACGGCAAATCAGGAAAAAGAGCACGCAAAAAGACTTTTTAAGTTTCTACAGGGCGGAGATGTAGAGATTAAGACTTTTTTCCCTGCTGGAAAAATTGGAACAACGTTAGAAAATCTAACGGCGTCAGCAGCCGGCGAAAATCATGAATGGACAGATATGTATCCGGGATTTGCAAAGATTGCTCGCGAAGAAGGTTTTGGTGAGATCGCGGATGTTTTTGAGGCAATAGCTAATGCTGAAAAACAGCATGAAAAAAGATATAAGGATCTGGCTGCAAATATCGAAAGGGGAATTGTTTTCAAGCGTGAAAAAGAGGCTGTGTGGCGTTGCAGAAACTGTGGTTACTTGCATAAAGGGTTTGAGTCTCCTGATAAATGTCCAGCGTGTATGCATCCAAGGGCATATTTTGAGTTGTTGGGTGAAAATTGGTAACATTGCAACCGCAGATTACGCAGATAAGAGCTGATTACGCCGATATATTATAATAGTATCTGCGACATCTGCTTTAATCTGCGACATCTGCGGTTGCAAGGGAGGAAAACAATGACAAAAAAACTAGAAATTTACAAATGTGAGGTTTGCGGAAACATAGTCGAGATGGTACATGATGGTGCCGGAGAACTGGTTTGTTGCAACCAGCCAATGAAGCTCTTCGAGGAAAATACAGTTGATGCGGCAAAGGAAAAGCATGTTCCGGTCTACGATAAGGCGGAGTACGGTATAGTTGTGAAAGTCGGAAGCGTTGCACATCCAATGGAAGAAAAACATTATATAGAGTGGATTGAGCTTATAACAGCGGAGGGTAAGGCTTATCGTAAATTCTTAAAGCCAGGCGACAAGCCGGAGGCTCACTTCTGCGCCAAAGGAGAAAAGTTTACAATAAGAGAATATTGTAACCTTCACGGCCTTTGGAAGTCGTAAAGGGGCATTCAAATGAACCACACAATTTCAACAAATGAAGCGGAAGTAAATCGATTTTTGTTTCAGATTACACACGGCCTTTACATATTAACGACGGTGAGTGAAGATAAACTCAATGGCCAATGTATTGACGCATTGATGCAGGTGACCAATGCGCCACCTAGAGTGGCTTTTTGCGTGCGCAAGAAAAGTTTGACTCATGAAATGATTCTAGAATCAAAGATTGGTGCGATAAGTGTAATCGACAAGGAAGCTCCTGGTCATATTGATACTGTCAAACATTTCGGCTTTCAGAGTGGTAGAAATGTTGATAAATTTGCAGATATTGCCTTTGAGTTAGGGGAAAATGGTTCACCAATCTTACCTGAGGCCAAGGCCTTTTATGAGTGCCACGTCAGCAATACTATTGACTTGGATACACATACAATGTTTATTGCCGATGTGGACAGAGCCGGTTTTAAGGAGTCGGGGGAGCCATTTACTTATAATGAATATAGAAAAACATTAAAGAAAAAGGAGTAAGTATGGAAAAATATAAGTGTACCATTTGCGATTGGGTCTACGATCCAGCGGTCGGTGATTCAGATAATGGTGTCGAGCCAGGAACAAGTTTTGAAGATCTTCCCGATGATTGGGTATGTCCGGAATGCGGTGCCGGCAAGGAAGATTTTGAAAAAATAGAAGAGTAAAATGAAGGCACAAAAGATTTCCGATAAAGTATATTGGGTTGGGGCCATTGATTGGCAGCTGCGTGACTTTCATGGGTATGCCACGGGTCGTGGAACATCATACAATGCCTATTTGGTGCTGGATGACAAAATAACACTTATAGATACGGTCAAGGCCCAATTCAAGGACGAGTTATTGACCCGCATATCATCAGTTATCGATCCCCAAAAAATAGACTACATCATTTCAAATCATGCCGAGATGGATCACTCAGGTTGTCTGCCAGATATTATTAAAGAAATAAATCCGGAGAAGATATTCGCCTCAAAAAAAGGCGTTGAGGCACTAAATGACCATTTTCACTTTGCAGATGAGATAACGGCCGTGTCTGATGGAGAGACTGTCAGCCTGGGAAGTAATAAATTTACCTTTTTTGAGACAAAAATGCTTCATTGGCCGGATAGTATGATTTCATATCTGCATGGTGACGATATCTTATTTTCACAGGATGGATTTGGGATGCATTTGGCCTCTGATGAGCGTTTTGATGACCAGCTTGATTGGCAGGTAATGGAATACGAATTAAAAAAGTACTATGCTAATATTTTAACTCCATATTCCAGTTTTGTTCAAAAACTCATCAACAGAGTTGGAGAATTGAAATTGAAACCCAAGTTGGTTGCGCCTGATCATGGGCCAGTTTGGAGAAAAGATTTTGGTAAGGTTGTTGGTTTTTATTCAAAGTGGTCTGAACAAAGACCAGAGAAAAAGGCAGTTATAACCTACGATACAATGTGGCAGAGTACATCAAAGATGGCCGTGGCGATTGCCGACGGATTAAAGTCAAAGGGCGCAGAAGCTGTCGTTATGTCACTATCAAAGAACCACAGAAGTGACGTTGCCACGGAGCTAATCGATGCAGGCGCCTTCATTGTGGGATCTCCAACTATCAATAATCAAATGTTTCCAACAGTTGCAGATCTTTTAACCTACATCAAGGGACTAAGGTTTAAAAATCTTATCGGCGCCGCATTTGGTTCATATGGATGGGGAGGTGAGGCGACACAGTTGCTTCAAAAAGAACTTGAGAGCATGAAGGTGAAAATTATCAGTGATACTGTTAGCGTGAAATATGTTCCAAGAGATGAAGACCTTTTCAGATGTGTTGAATTGGGAACTAAGGTTGCCTCCCAATTAAATAAAATACTATGAATATAGAAGATATCCTAAAAAAATGTTTTTTGTTTCTAGATTTGAGCGACGAATCTATCAGTGAAATAGCAAAAATAACAAAAGTTAAGGAATATGCCCCTAAAAGCGTTGTCTTTATTGAAGATGATCCAGCTGATAGATTTTACATCCTCATCGATGGAAGGGTTGACTTGATCAAGTCAACACCAGATGGAAAAGAACAATTAATCAGAACTGTTAAAAACAATGAAATGTTTGCTGAGATTGTTGTTTTCTCCGGAGGCAGATATCCAGCAATGGCCATTGCAAAGATGCAGTCAAAGTTAATCTGTTTTGATAAAAAAGATTTCATTAAATTTATTAAGGGGCATCCAGATGTTTCATTAAAAATGATTGGGGCAATGTCAAAACTACTACAACATCTAAACTCTTTGGTTGGAAAATTATCACTTGGTTCAGTTGCCTCCCGTTTAGCGTCATTTATTGTGAATCGTTATAACGAAACAGGCCAGACAAGTTTTGATATTGGGATGCAGAAACAGGAATTGGCATCGGAGTTGGGAACGATTAAGGAAACACTTTCAAGAAATCTGAAAAAATTTCAAAAAGAAAATCTTATTGATCTAAAAAAGAACCAAATAATTGTTAAAAATATCAACAAGTTAGAAGGCATTGCCTCACAATTGACCTAAGTCAATTGCGAATCATGTTCCATGTGTTACCTTTTACATAGATACAGGAGGTAACATGTCGAAGGTTAAAAGAAATATCGTAAAAATTGACGAGGAAAAATGCAATGGATGTGGTTTGTGTATTCCAAATTGCAAAGAGGGTGCACTTCAAATTGTAAATGGAAAGGCAAAGCTTGTCAGCGATATCTATTGCGATGGACTGGGTGCATGTCTTGGTCATTGTCCACAGGATGCTATTAAAATAGAGGAAAGAGAGACATCGCAATTTGATGAAGAGGCCGTAAAAGAACATCTTAAAGAATCAAAGAGTAAAGCACCGAAGACGTTGGCGTGTGGTTGTCCAGGTACAATGACGAAAACCCTCAAAAAAGAATCGATAAATGCAAATGTTTTAGAACAACCTTCGGAGTTAAATAATTGGCCAATTCAGTTAAGGCTTGTTTCGCCTGATGCGCCGTATCTAAAAAATGCAGATGTTGTCTTGCTTGCGGATTGCACCGCGGTTGCCTACTCAAACCTACATCGGGACTTTATTAAAAATAGGGTGGTTCTTATGGGGTGTCCAAAGCTAGATGATTTGGAGTATTATAGAAACAAACTAAAAGAAATGGTTGATATAAATAATTTTAGATCCTTAGAAGTAGTTATGATGGAAGTGCCGTGTTGCACCGGTCTTGGGGCTATTGCTGAAGATGCGGTAAATGATAGTAACTCTAGGCTTTTTAAAACAATAATCACTTTAGAGGGTAAAAAACAACTGTGAGAATTGCAATGAGGCCACAGAGGTTTTAAACGCTGAGAACAATGAGAACGCTGAGGTCCCTGAGTTTTTTAAATTCTGAAATATAAAAAACCTCAGAGATATCAGCGACCTCAGAAATACTCAGTGTTTAAAATCTCTGTGATCTCAGTAAAACTCATAATACGAGGAGGAAAAATGGAGATGTTTTGTTATCAATGCGAACAGACAGCAGGGTGCAGTGGTTGTACGAAGCATGGGGTGTGCGGCAAAGATCCTAAAACCGCCGCAATGCAGGATATGCTTTTGTACGCGGCTAAGGGGATTTCGATGTATGCACATAGGGCAAGGCTTGCCGGAAAGGTTAATCAAAAGGTTGATAGATTTGTAATAGAGGCTCTTTTTACAACTGTTACAAATGTGAACTTTGATGCCGAGAAGATCTACAAAATGATCAACAAGGCAGTTGAAGCTAGGGAGATGGCAAAAAAACTTTATGAAGAGGCGGGTCTAAACTCTACTGAAGAATTGCATGGTCCAGCGCTCTTTGATTTTTCTGGGACAATTGATGAGCTTCAGGAAAAGGCTAAAACAATCGGAGTGGCAGAGAGAAAGAGCCAAAAAGGAGATACATTTGCCGGGCTGCAGGAACTGTTGATGTATGGATTAAAGGGAACCGCGGCCTATGCGGACCACGCCTACATCTTAGGTAAAGAAGATGGTGAGGTATATGCCTACTTTCACGAAGCGCTTAATTTTTTAACAAATGATGATGTGGGTGCTGATGAAATCCTGGGTATGATTTTAAGGTGCGGAGAAGTTAATCTAAAGGTCATGGGACTCCTTGATAGTGCGAATACATCAACGTATGGAGATCCAACGCCGACAAAGGTAAGGATAACCCAGAAAAAGGGCAAGGCAATATTGGTATCTGGCCATGAACTTAAAGATTTAGAAGAACTTTTAAAACAAACTCAGGGGAAAAATATTAACGTCTATACGCATGGTGAAATGTTACCTTGTCATGGATATCCTGGATTAAAAAAGTACGGCCATCTTGTTGGCAACTATGGTGGTGCATGGCAGGATCAACAAAAAGAGTTTAATGAATTTCCAGGCGCAATATTGATGACGACAAATTGTATCCAGAAGCCGAAGGATGATTATAAAAAGAGAATTTTCACATCAGGGCTCGTTGAATGGCCGGGCGTCGAGCATATCAGAAATCGGGATTTTTCACCAGTGATTGAAGAAGCACAAAAATCAAAGGGGTTTGATAATGATGGCGAAGAAAAATATATTACCGTTGGTTTTGGTCATAATGCAGTTCTATCCGTTGCCCCTCAGATTATCGATGCTGTTAAAGCCGGAAAGATAAAACATTTCTTCTTAATTGGCGGATGCGATGGTGCAAAGTCGGGGCGTAACTATTACACAGAGTTTGCAGAAAAGGTACCACAAGACAGTGTGATTTTAACGCTCGCCTGTGGTAAGTATCGCTTTAATAAAAAAGATTTTGGTGATATTGGTGGAATTCCAAGACTTCTAGATATAGGCCAATGTAATGATGCATATTCTGCAATACAGATTGCCGTTGCACTTTCAAAGGCATTTGATTGTGGCGTTAATGACCTGCCGTTATCTCTAATATTATCCTGGTATGAACAAAAAGCGGTATGTATTCTTTTGACCCTGTTACATTTGGGAATCAAAAACATTCGCCTTGGACCCACGCTTCCAGCGTTTATAACCAAGGATATTTTGGATATACTGGTGGAAAAATTCAACATAATGCCGATATCCACGCCAGATGAGGATTTGAAAGCCATCTTAGGATAAACATTTTACATTTATCCCTCCCAGTGATAGCTTGATGTCAGGAGGGGTAAATGTCACTTTATGATTTGATTATTTCAAGGCGAACTATTCGGGAGTTCAAGCGTAAGACAATTCCAAAGGAATATATAGAAAAATATATCAACGCGGGAAGGCTTGCGCCCCAGGCCGCAAATCGTCAACCACTTGAGTTTATCGTTGTTGATGATGATGGTGTTTTGTCGGAGATTTTTCCTAAAACAAGTTTGGCTACTCATCTGGATTGGAAACCGAGTTTGGAGTCCCGTCCTGCGGCCTATGTTGCCGTTTTGGTGAATAAAGAGATTCAAAAAGATGCATGGGCAGATTATGACGTAGCTTGTGCATCAGAAAATATTTCTCTGGCGGCGTGGGAAGATAAAATAGGCAGTTGTCTTATTGGCGCCTTTGATAAGACTTTTGTTAAGTCATTACTTAAAATTCCAGATAGATATGATTTGTCATTGTTGATTGCGTTGGGGTACCCGGCGCACAAAGCGATCATTGAAGATGCGGTTGTTGGTAATATTGGTTACAGACGCGATAAGGATGGTACTTTCCACGTTCCTAAGCGGAAGCTTAAGGACATTTTGCACTACAATTCCTTTTAATTTGTAAAGAAATCGAAGATATTTCCCAAAAGACTGGAATCTGCCTGATATAACTCTGTGTATCTGCACCTTGAGCAGATCACCGTTGTGAAACGTTTGTTTTGGACATCAAATATCTTTGATAAAAACCCACCAGTTGTCCTAATCTCGCCAGTCTCATATTGTGTGTTTTTGCACTTTGAACAGGTAAAATTTATTTGGTTCATAAATCCTCCCCTATAGATATTTAAATGTGGAGGTGAAGTGTCTTATCCCACATCCCTCTTTGTCAAAGGTTAAGCCTGTCTTTCTGTTTTTATGATTTTGATGAACGGTTTCAACTACATCAGCAACATAGTCAAGATGCTCTTTTGTATACACACGTCTTGGAATTGAAAGGCGGCACAGGTCCATGGATGGCCTTATATTGTCCCCCGTATCCGGGTCGCGTCCGGCAAGGCACGAACCAATCTCGACCGCGCGGATTCCACCTTCTTTGTATAGTTCTATTACAAGTAGTTGGGCTGGAAACTGGTCTTCGGGTACGTTGGGGAAGAATTTGCGGCCATCGATAAAAACAGCATGCCCCCCTACGGGTTTTACAATAGAAACTTCTTTTTTTGCAAGCCGATCCCCTAAATATTGTGTTTGTCCTATCCGGTATGCAAGATAATCATCTTCTATGACCTCGGTTAATCCCTGTGCCATAGCCTCCATATCCATTCCACTCATTCCACCGTATGTTGAATAGCCTTCGAATAGAATTTCGTATGGTTGGAGCTGGTCATAAAGCTTTTGATCTCTAAATGCCAAAAAACCGCCGATTGGAACAAGCCCGTCTTTCTTGGCGCTCATGGTACATCCGTCAACGTATGAAAACATTTCTTTAACGATTTCTTTGACGAGTTTATTTTTGTATACATCTTCACGTTGCTGAATGAAATATGCATTTTCCGCAAAGCGTGCGGCGTCAAAGAATAATCTTAAATTATTTTTTTTGCAAAATGAACTTACCTCTTTAATGTTTTTCATCGAAACAGGTTGCCCACCCCCAGAATTGCATGTGATTGTGATCAGAACATATGGAATTTTTTCCTTTCCATATTTTTCGAATGCACTTTGCAGTTTTTTGATGTCAAGATTCCCCTTGAATGGATGCTCAAGGCCGGACTCTCTTCCTTCATCGATGGTGCAGTCAATTGCACGTCCCCCTCGGATTTCAATATGTGCCTTTGTTGTATCAAAGTGAGAGTTGCCGGGCACGGCATCTCCCTTATTGATTAACAGAAAATTCAAAACCTGTTCTGCGGCCCTGCCCTGATGAACGGGCATGACAAATGGCAGCCCTATTATATCCTGAATCACCTTTTCTAATCTGAAATAGGACCTTGAACCGGCATAGGATTCATCCCCAACTATTGCGCGGGACAATTGTTCCGCGCTCATTGCTCCGGTACCTGAATCGGTGAGAAGATCAATATAGATGTGTTCACTTCTTAATTTAAAAACGTTATTGCCAACGATTGTGATCTTCTTTTCTCTTTCTTTGCGGGATAAAAGTGTTATAGGTTCGATGGTTTTGATTTTGTAAGGGATATATGGGCGCGTCATAGGTTCTCCTATAATAAACAAAATTCCTTGGCCTACCTCCCCCTTAAGGGGGAGGTTAGGTGGGGGTGGCATCAACTAAAGTATAACCCTCTCGTCACAACTAGCTTATATGATCTAGAGTCTATACCAAGGGGGTCTTTATTAAGCAAGCAAATCTAACCCTAAAAAATTGGTTCCAGAATCAGGTCTACAAAGCCGAACTTGTCGACATCTACCAACCCCATATCGGTTATTTTAAGCTTTGGGATAACGGGGAGGGATAAAAATGACATACTTTGGAATGGATCATGAATTTTGGAACCCAGTTTTTCTGCTGCAATGATTAATTTCTCTTTTTCTTTAGCAATATTTTTAATTGGGCAGGGTGACATAAGTCCGGCGATGGGAAGTGGTAAAAGTTCTACAACCTTTTGATTATCAACAACAACAATTCCACCATTAGCACTGATTAGGGCGTGTACCGCAACCATCATATCCTTCTTTTTTACGCCTACGACTATTATATTGTGAGAATCATGGGCAATTGTTGATGCAATAGCGCCACGCTGGAGCCCAAACCCCTTAACAAAGCCAACGCAGATATTTCCAGTGGCCTTGTGTCTTTCAATCACGGCAATTTTTATTATATCTCGTTTGATATCCGACTTAATATATCCATCTTCAATCTTTGGTTTGACGATCAGTTCATTTGTAATGATTTGATCTTTCACTAATTCAATTACGCGGATCTTTTTTCCAAATGCCGGAACAGAAAAAGCGTGTTGATGAATTTTTTTGACATTCATCGAATGGGGAACGCGGGGATGTTTCTTTGATTTAACCGGAATGATCATCTTTCCATCTTTGGCAACTAGCTTTCCGCGTTTAAAGACCATCTTGATATTGAATTTTTTGAAATTATCAATGACAACCAAATCTGCCCTGTGACCAACCGCAATTGCGCCCTGTTTTTCAGATAATCTGAAGTAATCGGCAGGATTTGCAGTAGCCATCTGTATTGCAAGGACAGGGTCCATCCTATATCTGATGGCTTTTTTGACGATATAATTCATATGCCCCTGTTCTAAAAGCTCACGTGGAGCGCGGTCGTCAGAACAGAACATGCATCGGTGCGCATTCGTTTTGTTAACAACGGGTAAAAGATCTTTTAGATTTCTTTCACACGTTCCTTCTCGAACCATTATGTGAAGACCGGCGGCCAACTTTGCCTGTGCCTCTTTCGCTGTAGTCGATTCATGATCGGAACGAATGTTGGCCATCAGATATGCGTTCAATATTTTTTTTGTAAGGCCAGGTGCATGACCATCTACTATTTTGCCCTTAGAAATGGCCATTTTGATCTTCTGTAGGATCTCTCTTTTGCGATTTATCACACCCGGAAAGTTCATCATCTCGCCTAAGCCAATGACGCGTGGATGATCAAATAGTGGTTCCAGATCCTTTGCGCTCAAAGATGCGCCTGATGTCTCCATGTGCGTTGCGGGAACGCATGATGGGAGCATTACATATACATCCAAGGGGAGGCCCTCGGTGGCGTTTAGGATGTACTGGATACCCCTTAGACCCACCACATTTGCAATTTCATGTGGATCGACAATAACCGTGGTTGTGCCCATTGGAACGACTGTTTTGGCAAATTCCTCCGGTGAGATCATCGTTGATTCCATGTGCATGTGTGCGTCATAAAAGCCATAGGAGACATACATTCCCTTAACATCAATAACCTTTTTTGCCTTGTATTTGCCAACCCCAAGGATAACGCCATCAGAGATTGCGATATCATTTTTATAGATTCTGCCAGATGGAATGGAGATCACATTGGCGTTCTTGATAACAAGATCAGCTGGAATTTCACCAAGTGCAGCCGATATTCTTTTTTCTAGGCTCATATTTTATCACCACAGAGACGCTGAAGTTTCATGAATACGCAGAATTAGGGCATTTTTTGCGTTTTCCAAAAAGCTCCGCGTTTCTGCGGTGAAAAAATACCACAATATCCTTGAAAAGACTAATGATTATTTATGGTTGCACGTAATCTTTGGGTTTGTCGCAGTAAAATGCTTCAACATTACAGTTGCATTTTTCATAAGAATTTGTTGTAACTCGCTAATCCGTTAATTTTGTTTTGTTCGTTTTGTTCGTTTTGTTCGTTCAACGAACCAAACCAACATAACCAGCCAAACCAACCAAACCATTAATATGAGTTATCAGGTACTAGCGCGAAAATATCGTCCACAAACATTTGCCGAGGTTGTAGGGCAGGAACATATCTCTCAAACATTAAAGAACGCAATCGAGGCGAGCAGACTTCATCATGCCTATCTTTTTACCGGTGCCAGAGGAATTGGAAAGACAACTGTGGCAAGGATTTTGGCGAAGGCGTTGAATTGTCAAAAGCCAAATAAGTTTGAGCCCTGCAATAAATGCAGCCCATGCGTTTCTATTACAAATGGAAATTTTATGGATGTTCAGGAAATCGATGGTGCCTCAAATACCGGCGTTGATGATGTCCGTGAGATTCGTGAAAAGGCAAAGTATCTCCCAAGTGAAGGGAAATATAAGATCTATGTAATAGATGAAGTCCATATGCTTTCCAACTCCGCCTTTAATGCGCTTTTAAAGACATTAGAGGAACCCCCAGCGCATGTGATTTTTGTCTTTGCGACGACAGAGCCCCATAAAATTCCGCCAACAATTTTATCAAGGTGCCAGCGTTACGATTTCAGAAGGATATCATTTGCCAACCTTTGCATTGCTGTAGAGAGTTTGGCAAAATCTGAGAATGTAAAGATTGATGAGGATAGCGTAAGCTTGATTGCAAAGGAGGCCGAAGGATCAATGCGTGATGCGCAATCTCTCTTCGATCAGATAATTGCTTATACCGGAAACGATATAAAATATAATATTATCAAGGATATGCTGGGCTTCATGGATCATAAAACGCTTTATGAAGTCACGGAGGCCATTCTTCAGAAGGACGCCAAGAAGGCGTTGGGATTTCTTGAAGAGGTTTTTGGATGTGGAATCGATCTGCAAAGATTTGCCATCGAGCTTTTAGAAAACATTAGACATCTTTTGATTGTCAAGACATGTAAAGATACAAATGGAATCCTGGAATTGCCGGAAAGCGACATAAAGGGTCTTCAAGAGTTGTCACAAAAGACAACCGTTGAGGAGTTGGAACAGTTGTTCAGGATTTTATATCGCGGCTCGGAAGAGATCGCCAGGTCTAAGTTTCCCAAGATGTTGTTGGAAGTTTTGCTGATCAGAATGGTTAACGTAAAGCCAGTTGTTCCAATTGATGCGTTGATCAAGAGACTCGAAAGTTTATCTGCCGGTGTTGTTAATTCAGGTGCTTCCGTAGAGGTTCAGAATAAAGTTGCGGCATTTGAGATTGCGGAGGTTCCAGCATCAAAGAGGGCTAAGCCATCAGGTGATAACCTGCATGACAATTTTGCATCAAAAACCTGGCCGCAGTTTTTAACTTGGCTCAAAACAAAACGACCGCAGGTGGTTTCTATCTTGGAGAATGGAACTTTTGTTGGGTTTACGGATAAAGATGTTAAGATTGCTTATGCAAATGGATCGATCTACGGTGATATGCTAACAGAAACCGAAAGAAAAACTGCCGTTGAAGGGTTGTTGAAAGAATTTTTCAACAGGACCTTCTCACTAGATATTATATTTGATGATGTTCAAGCGGGGCAGGTGAGCCTTCCCTCTAAAAAACAGAACGTAGAGGAAAAAAGGGCCAAGCGTCGCGAGATTGTTGAAGAGGCGATATCCAGCAATTTGGTGAAAGAGGCCGCGGATATCCTGAATGCAGAAGTGAAGGATGTAAAAACAAATGTTTGACGTTTTTCGTTGACGCTGCCCGTATTGGTGACGTTTTTGGGTGACGTGTTGTTAGCCGTTAACGTAGCCGATACGGGTCGCGTTACCGTAACCGATTAACGATTTTAATGGAGGAAAAGTGGGTTTAGATATGTTAAAGATGATGAATCAGGCGCGCAAGGTTCAGTCTGAGATGAAGAAGAAACAAAAAACGTTAAAGAAACAAAGTTTCGAAGGTAGCGCCGGAGGTGGAATGGTTATTGCCACCATCAATGGCGCTATGGAATTTAAGGATATAAAAATAGATCCAAGCCTCGTTGCACAAAATGATGTGAAGATGCTTGAGACTATGATAACCTCCGCCATCCGTGATGCCTTTAATCAGGCGCAGGCCGCCGCCCAGGAATCATTGGGTGGAATGATGCAGGGGATGGATATGGGCGACCTTGGAAAAATGCTTGGATAACCGTT
>CAZHVX010000001.1:51969-54592 GCA_964536295.1 uncultured Pseudomonadota bacterium | reverse complement strand
TCCCGCCGAAGAAAAGCAATAATTTCATCTATTATCAAGGGTTTATTTTGGAGTAATTTTATAAGACTATTTCTGACGTCATCCTCGGGGAGGCAATCTATATCCGACATATTGTTGTGCCATTGATGTTTTTGCGGTAAAATGTTTTTTAATTCCAGATAGATATCATCTATTTCTTCAACCATTTTCGCGCCATTTTTTATCAAATGATTCGTACCCCGTGCATTTAGATGTCCCACCTGTCCAGGGATCGCAAAAACTTCTTTTCCCTGGCTTAGCGCCTCACGAACCGTTATCAACGTGCCGCTCTTCAATGTGGCCTCAACTACCAATACACCAATCGATAATCCACTTATAACCCTATTGCGCTGTGGAAAGTTCCATTGATATGGAGTTTCTTCCAGTGGAAATTCGCTTATAACGGCCCCCTTTTGTGAGATTTTTTCGGCAAGGTCCAAGTTTGTTATCGGATATATATTGTTTAATCCCGATCCCAAGATAGCCAGCGTTGTGGATTTCATATCTACGGCTCCCCTGTGGGCAATAGAGTCGATCCCGTAGGCCATTCCGCTGGTAATTACCATCCCCTTTGCTACAAGGTCACGAGAGAGGTTGTACGCTATCTCTCGTCCATACCTTGTTGCCCTTCTGGAACCTATTATTGCAATAGAAGGACTTTTATCAAGGTTTGGTATTTGTCCCCTGTAAAAGAATAAAAATGGCGGATCGTATATTTGTTTAAGAATATTGGGATATTCATCATCTAATATAGTTAACCATTTGATTTTAGATTTTTCACAGAGTTTGAAATCTATCTCGGCCTGTTTGATATTTCTTTGTGAAATTTTTTTCACCCATTCGGGGGTTAGATGAAAAGAAAGATCTTTTCTAGACATTTCAAACACTTCCACAGGCGTACCAAGGTACGTAATGATTTGTTTGGCTAAAAAAGAATTTTTGTAGAATAGCCGATGAAATATCAATTCTGCAACGTGCTTACACAAAGGCATAAAACCTCCTAATAACACACATTGCTCGAGTGGAAACTAGAACAGTAACTAATATTCAGATGCTGGTGGTGGCGGCATTGGTGATTCACCAACTGGCATACCATCAACGCGTTCCCTTAACTCCTTGCCAACCTTGAAGAAAGGCAGTCTCTTTGGAGCGACTTTGATAGATTCGCCAGTGCGTGGATTTCTTCCAGTGTACGCACCGTACTCTTTTACAACAAAACTTCCCCAACCTCTGATTTCAATCCTGTCACCCTTCGCCATCGCTTCAATCATAGAATCAAAAACAAGGTTGACAACATCTTCTGCTTTTTTCTTAGTGATTTTCAGTCGTTCCGACAGTGTTTCGATAAGTTCTGATTTGTTCATGGCTCATACCCCTTAAATTTATTAAGGCAACGTAATCAATTAATATCACTAAGGAATTTATCATCTCCACGAAAAACTGTCAAGTATGAATTAATCCGCATAGTTACACGATTTGCGGGCCATCTACCTGAAATCTAAGTAAAAAAATAGGCTAAATTAGGCCCAAAAATTTAACGATCCATTGAAGGAAAAGAACTACTGTGAGTGCTATGGCAACGTAGAATCTTTTTTGAGGTTCAATCAGAGGAGAAAATTGTTTATTTAAAGCAATTTCTATAATTTTTTTTGCAAAGATGTACATTAGAATACAAACAAGGATCGGACCGACTAAATTAAACTTGAATGACTCGATTATTTTGCCGTGAGTAAATGCAACAAACGATTTTGTTAATCCGCAACCTGGACATGGGATCCTTACAACGTTTTTGATTGCACAAAATTCGAAACCAGCGAAGGGAAGATAGTTGTAGAAGTACGAAACGCAAAAAAGGATTGGGATCCCGATGAGAATAACCCAATCCTTTTTAATTTTAGCTAAAGTTATCATTTCGTTGTGCTGTGCTGCAGTTCTGCCGCTGTGCAGCTACGTATTAGAACGGCAAAACGGACAAACGGCACAACTGCAAAACGATTATAGCCCGGCTTTTTGCGCGGCAAAATCACCAACAATTGGAATATGCCATCTTTCGCCCTGATATGATTTGATTAAACAAACCACCCAGACGATAAAACCAATAATCCCAAGAATTGGAATAAAAAATCCAATTAATATTCCTAAGATACTGGCAATTGCGCCAAAGATTGCGGCAAGTATCTGCAAAAGAATACTTGCAGCGATAAAACCGACACCAAAAATTGTTCCCTGCCATGCGTGAAACTTAACATCCGCATTTTGCTTTTCAATAAGCAAAAATATGATGCTGGTTATGGGCATGCAGATGTAGCACAGAAGGCCTGCAATATTTGATGGCAGCCCTGTGCCCTGAAGTGGTGTTTGGCCCTGATTTTGAGGTATCTGGTCCTGTTGATTCATATTTCCCCCTCTGGTTTATTGTAATCACCGCTGAGACACAAAAAAAATCGTGAAAACGCAGAATTAATATTTTCAGCGTGTTCCAATACGTTCTGTGCTTCTGCGGTGATAAAATCATTTATCTGGTTTATTGTAATCACCGCTGAGACACAGAAAAATCGTGAAAACGCAGAATTAATATTTTCAGCGTGTTCCAATACGTTCTGTG
>CAZHVX010000001.1:0-51869 GCA_964536295.1 uncultured Pseudomonadota bacterium | reverse complement strand
TATTTTCAGCGTGTTCCAATACGTTCTGTGCTTCTGCGGTGATAAAATCATTTATAAAGAGCATCTAAAATATCTTTATACTTGTTCTCAACAACCTGTCTTTTAATTTTCATTGTTGGGGTCATTTCCCCTGTTTCAATGGAGAGATGATTCTCCAAAATCGCAAATCTTTTAACCGTTTCATGGCCTGCAAGATTTGAGTTTGCGCTATCGATCTCGGACTTTATTAAGTTGTTAATATCCTTGTGATTGGCAAGGTCATCCCTATTCTGCCAACTAATCCCTGTATTTCTAGCATATTCTTCAACTTCAGCAAAGTTTAAAGTAATCAGGGCGGATAAATACTTTCTCCTGTCTCCATGGACCACAACTTGGTCGATGTATTTGCTTTTTTGTATAAGCCCCTCAACCTGTTGGGGGGCGATGTTTTTTCCTCCGGCTGTTATGATAATATCTTTCTTACGACCGGTTATTCTTAAAAAGCCGTCCTTTGAAAATTCGCCAATATCCCCCGTTGCAAACCATCCATCTTTATCGAGAACGTTTTGTGTTGCTTCGGGCTTTTTATAATATTCTTTGAAAAGGACGTCTCCCCTTACGAAGATTTCGTTATCGGCCTCTAGCCTCAACTGGACTCCCTTTAAAGGTTTTCCTACGGTACCAAAGTGGTAGTCATCGGGGCGATTTAATGTTGCCGCGCTAAATGTTTCGGTTAACCCCCATCCTTCGCAGATAAGGATACCCAAGGCATGAAAGAATCTGGCCAGGTCCTTGGATAACGGGGCTCCGCCGCAGATGAAATACTGGATTCTGCCCCCGAGTGCGTCGTAAAGTTTTCTTAGTAAAATTGATTTTGCTATAAAAAATTCTATCCTTAATCTGAACGGAATTTTTTTTCTTAATCTGAGATGATCACTCATTTTTTCACCGATAGATACACATTTATAAAAAAGCTTCTTTGTGATGAAGGATCTTTTGCAGACCTCCAAAACGATATTTTCGTAAAACTTTTCAAAGAAACGCGGAACGGCGGAAACAAAGTGTGGCCTTACCTCACGCATATTCTCCGGGATTCTTTGCATGCTCTGCACAAACGATAGTTGGCAACCCTGTGCCAGATGGTAGAATTGCACGGATCTTCCGATTACGTGTGAAAGCGGGAGAAATAGGAAGATCAGTTCGTTTTCTTTGAGATCAAAGATATCCTGCAAGCCTTCAACCTCCGCCATTATACTTTTGTGGGTGATGACTACGCCCTTTGGTTCACCGGTGGTTCCAGATGTGTAAATATAACTGGCGTTATCCTCAAGTGATATAGATGATATCTCACTTAAATAGGCCGTGTCGTCTATTTCATTGATTCCATCTATGAGGGTGTCGATATCAAGGTGGAGGTCCTTGAATTTATGAAATGCTATGACCTCTTTGATATTGGTTTCATCAAGTAATGATTTGATTTTGAGCCACTGCTCCATATCTTCAACAAAGAGATATTCGCAATTGGAATCTTTAATGATTTCGATTACCTGCTTCCCGGCAAGTGTGCTGTGTAGGGGTACGGAAATCCCCTTAAGTGCTAATATTGCAAGATCCGCTATTGACCACTGATAACATGTGGATGAAAGGATCCCTATTTTTGTTCCGTTACGAACACCAATCTTCTTTAATGCATGGTGAAGTTTTTGAACAGTTTTCAGAACCTCACTCCATGAGAGTGTGTGCCATGCCCCATTCCTGTGCAAAGTCCAGCATGGATTGTTGGCCTGTCTTTTTCCCTGATTGTAAAAATGCTGAAGTATATTTGTCATAGTGTGTTGTTAACTACCAATTGTTGACCTTTGTGTCATTCTGAGTCCGCCCGAGGCGGGCGAAGAATCCAGCGGATCCAATTTGTTAGCACTGGATCCCTGCCTGCGGCAGGCAGGCTTCATTCGCCTTGGCGAATTCAGGATGACAAAACGTATTTTCCACCACTCCCTTTATACACAAACCAGCACGGATTGTGTGTAAAAAAATTATGTAAAAAATTCACCCTATTCTAAATATACATATCCATACACGTATGTCTAGGAATTTTGTTTAAATCTAAATAGTTACGAAGTTATGTCTGGTATAAATAATATCTCCGGGGGTTCGACGTTGAGGCAGACTCCAATGGCAGCAAGTGATACATCCTTATAATCGGGGTTTTCCTTGGCAAGGTACCACTCTGCAAGCTTCTTTAGCGTGGAGATTTTGGATGCGGATATTGCCTCTAGTGGTGTTCCTTTTTCTTCATCCTTACGAGTTTTTACCTCGGTAAAGTAGATTGTATCCTTTTTTTTGGCTACAAGGTCAATTTCACCTATGGGGAGGCGATAATTTCTGTGGATAACGGAAAAACCTTTATCCACAAGGTATTGCATCGCCAGGTCCTCTCCTATTTTACCGGTAGTTTGTCTATCCATATGAAATCTAAGCTTTTTTGGCATTTAGATAAAAAAATGCTTGCCATGTTTTAACCTACGTGCTAATAGCACCCACCAACACATACTACAGGAGATTAAATATGTCTAGAAGATGTGAAATTTGTGGCAAAGGCGCCCTCGTTGGAAACAAGGTATCACACGCCAATAATAGATCAAAGAAACGCTCGTTACCTAATCTTCAAAAAGTTAAAGTTAAGGTCAATGGCGCCAACGCACGTCGTAATGTTTGCACACGTTGTTTAAGGAGTGGCAAGGTAGTGAAGGCCGCCTAAGCAATTACTTTCTAATTCTTTCTACGGATATAACACCCTTTACATTTTCAAGCGCTTTGATCACTTTTTGTAGATGAACGGTGTCTTTCACCTCTACATGAAATGTATTGACAGCCTTAAAATCTTCGGTGGTGTTAATATTTGCCTGTGCAATGTTGCACTCCTGTGCGGTGATTGCCTCTGTCATTCCATGCAGAAGGCCTGGCCTGTTGATGCAGACAACACGTAGTCTTGCGGTAGTGGCTTCGCCACTTGCCAAATCCCATGTAACCTTGATTCTTCTGTCCGGGTCGGTAGATAAAAGTTTTGGACAATCCACAGCGTGTATTGAAACGCCTTTTCCGCGAGTGACATATCCAACGATTGATTCACCCGGGACAGGATTGCAGCACTTACCAAAGGAAACAAGCATATCGCTGATCCCGTCGATTTTAACGACCCCCTTTTTTCGCCGGATTTTATTGGCAATCTTTTCAAGGAACGAACTTTTTTGTTGAGCAGGTTCTTCAATTTCCTCTGGGGAAAGGATTAGCGTTATTATCTGTTTTGGCGAGAGTTTGCCGTACCCGATAGCGATTATGACATTTTCTTCGTCTTGATAACCGGCGTTTTTGTAAAACTCAACGACACGTTCATCCTTCAAAAGTTTACGCATGTTTACTTTGTACTTATGACAAATTTTTCCTAAAAGATCTGTTCCTATAGTAAGGGATCGATCCCTTTGTTCTTTTCTGACGAACTGTCTGATTTTGTTCTTTGCCTTGGAGGTTTTTACAAATTGCAGCCAATCTTTATTGGGGTGCTTATTTTTTTGTGTGATAATTTCAACCGAATCACCACTATGTAGTTTGTGTCGGAGCGATACTATTTTACCATTGACCTTGGCGCCAACGCAGTTGTTACCTACATCACTGTGGATTGCGAAGGCAAAATCAACCGGCGTTGAACCGGTGGGTAAAACCCTCAAATCACCGCGTGGCGTGAATATGTATACGTCATCCGCAAAAAGGTCTAACTTCATCGTATCAAGAAACTCCGCTGGATCCGAAAGTTCACTTTGCCATTCGAGCAATTGTCTTATCCACTTAAATTTCATTTCATCTGCTACATTAATGGCCCTGCCTTCCTTATATTTCCAGTGAGCAGCAATTCCATGCTCGGCTGTTTCATCCATCGCGCGTGTTCTGATCTGAAATTCGATTCGTTGAGCCTCTGGACCGATTATGGTGGTGTGCAGGGATTGATAATTGTTTGCCTTTGGCATTGATATATAATCCTTAAATCTCCCAGGGATCGGTCTCCATAGCGAGTGAATTAGTCCAAGAACTTCGTAGCATTGTGATAGAGTGTTAACAAAGATACGGTAAGCTATGATATCGTGCACATCCTCAAATGGGATATTTTGATTTTCCATTTTGCGATAGATACTGTAAATATGTTTGATGCGCCCTTGGATTTCGCATGGAATTTTATTTTCCTTCATTTTTTGAACAATCAGGTCCTTTATTTTGGCGATGTATTTATCTCGCTGAATTCGGCTGCTTTCCAATTGTTTAGAAATGAAATTAAATATACTTGGCCTTAAATACTTAAAGGAAAGATCCTCAAGCTCTACCTTGATTTCCTGGATACCAAGCCTATTTGCAATGGGTGCGTAGATATCAAGTGTTTCGCGTGCTTTTGGAATGCGTCTATCTTCGGGCATATGTTCAAGGGTTCTCATGTTGTGAACACGATCGGCAAGTTTTATCAAAATTACGCGGATGTCCTGTGCCATTGCCATGATCATTTTGCGAAAATTTTCTGCCTGTCTTTCCTCTGAAGTTGAGAATTTAATTCTTTCCAATTTGGTAACGCCATCAACAAGTTTTCGAATTTCACCACCAAAATTACTTTCAACTTCCTCTAAGGATATTTCCGTATCTTCAACTGTGTCGTGAAGGATTGCGGTGATGATAGATGGAATATCCAGTTTCATATCCGCTAGGATCTTTGCAACCTCCATTGGATGGCTGAAAAAAGGTTCCCCTGAGGCACGAATTTGACCCTGGTGCGCCTTTGCGGCAAATACGTAGGCCCTTTTAACTATGTCCAAGTCGGCATCAGGGTTATATGCCGAGATCATGTCTAATAATTCATTGAGGCGGATATTCATATTGCTCTTTCGCTATTGTGGTGAGTGGTAGAAAATGCGTTTTGTCATCCTGAACCCTTCGACTCATTGACGTTCGCTCAGGATAAACTCCATGAGGGATCCAGAGTTAACAAATTGATTTTACTGGATTCTTCGTCTGCCCCCGCCTTGCTGAACAACGCGAGGCAGGTTTGGCGGACTCAGAATGACACAAGAGTCAACAAAACGTATTTTCCACCACTCCCATTATGGTGAGAATAGCGAAAAATATTAATTAAATCAATGATTTTAGTTTTGTTTCGAAAATTTGCATATTTTTCGTTTGTTATTCCCTTGTAACTCATTTATCTTAATCACATGGTAAAAAGGCGTAATAGCAAGCTTTTCTGTGGGATTACCTTGATGATAGTCAGCAATGTAATCTTTGCTGTGGCTTGGCTGACTGTAAAGGCCCTAAGTGGAGAACTTCATACCTTCCAGATTATCACCATCAGGGCAATAATTGGTTCAATTATCCTCTTTTCGTTGATGAAATTTCAGGGTGTCCCCATCAGGGGTAATAATAGAAAACTTTTGTACTTAAGAAGTATAATTGGTTTTGTTTCTTTAAGTATCATTTTCTATTCAATAACAAAAATAGAGATGGGTAATGCGGCTGCCCTTCTCAATACAAATATTCTCTTTGTGATTTTGTTTGCACCGTTATTTTTAAAGGAAAAATTTCAAAAAAGTATAATGACATGGGTGTTGATTGCCTTCGTCGGCGTTTTGATGATTTTAAAGCCGGATGAAAATGTCATTAATTCGTGGTCATTCTTTGCGTTGATTTCGGGTTTTTTAACTAGCATAACAACTATGTGTGTTAGAAAGCTTCACAGTACCGATCATCCATACGTAATTGCGTATTATTTTATAATGGTAAGTCTATTTGGTGCGCTAATATTGGGTTTTAGGGTTTTTATGTGGCCCACTCCATTCCAATGGCTACTTTTAGGTATCACAGGCGTCTCTACTACATTGGGACAAATACTTCAAACCTTTGCATTCCGTTATGGAGAGGCATCGACCCTGGCTCCCCTTCGATATTTGTTCGTAGTGTTAACATACATTGGTGGCATTATCTTTTTTCACGAGGTACCCGATCTTTTTGCCTTCCTTGGGGCCGCGCTTATTATTATCTCGGGTACGGCAATATCATATTTTGCAAATAAGAGAAAAATTATGCCGGCACCGAGGGGATTGGAGATTTAAGTGGCATAAGGCTCGATGACATTTCATTTGGAGTTTCTTTTTATGTCCTCAGCAACTGCACTACGTAAGGTTGTTTCGGTGACATTCAATTTCTTTCCTTTAAAAACAGTCGCACCATCTCCACCATAGGCCATAAAATCGGTTGTGGCTAAAACATATGTTAAGTGTGGATTCACTGGTTTGTTATCCACAAAAACTTCTATTGTTTTTCCATTTTCTTTATATTCCAGATTGGACCAGTTGTAGACTGTGCGGCCGCGTTTAACGCGTTCTAGCCCGGCTTCAACAAGTTCGATCAGTTCATTCCCCTTGATAGCGACAGTGGTTACATGATTTCCAAATGGGAATACCTGATAGATGTCATTCTGGGTAACCACTCCGGCCTTTAAATAAGATCGTATGCCACCTGAATTTAAAAAGCCAACATCTGCACCGGTTTTTTCACATAATACTTTTGTCACATATTTGCCCATCGGAGTTTGTAGCCCATTTCTTCCATGAGGTAAATCATGGGCTAATATACCAACCTTTTCCTTCTTGAAAGTCTTCAATTCCTTAAAATATTTGGACAATAGGCGTTTTGTTTTTCTTGAATTTCCGGCCTTTTTGTTTATTTCAATTGCTTCTACCCTGTCGGTAGTTACAGCTCCATCATTGAATGTTAAATCAACTCTGCCAAGGTACGTTCCATTAGCGGGTGTTTGGCACACAGGGGTTTCATTAATAATTCTACTGTAATCACTTATTGGAACGTGATCATGGCCGCCTATCACCGCATCGATGTCTGGGACCATCTTTGCCAATCTAATATCACGCCTGACACCAAGGTGCGTAAGTGCTATTTGAAGATCACTCAGTTTGTTTAGCTCATTCATGTTGCTCTTTATCGCAGCGGCGGAATCGATGAATTCCATGTTTGAAACATTCTTTGGAAACGCCATTGTCGGTGTATCTTCGGTTGTCGCACCAATAACGCTAATCGTACACCCATCATCGTATTTTACGATCTTGTATGCCTGGAAGAAGGGTTTTCCGTTTCTTTTGTCAATAATATTGGCACTTAAGAAGGGAAAATTTGACTGTTGATCCATGTTAATTAAATTATCCTGACCAAAATCAAATTCGTGATTACCTACGGCCATTGCTTCGACGCCAATTTGGTTCAAAAAATCCATTTCAGCTTTGCCCTTAAAATTAAAAGAAACCATTGTGCCTGAGATAACATCGCCACCGTGCAAAACCAGAGTATGCCTGCCATTTCTGGTGTTCTCTTTTTTTATTTTTTCTATTAGCGATGCAATTCTTGCCGCACCACCAAGGTTGTCGTTGTTTGGTTCAAGGTGTCCGTGTGTATCGTTGAAGTGTAATATTGAAACTTTGCATGTCTTTGCGTGAAGACAAAACGGGACAATTAAAGAAATGACAACTAGAGTTAAAACAAGCTTTAAAAACTTAAGCATAGGTTTTTCTCCATGTTTTATTCTATATTTTGTACCTGCTCCCTTAATTTTTCTACCTCAGCCTTGGCCTCAATGACCAGTCTGGAGATCGCCATATCTGCTGTCTTAGAGCCCATTGTATTGATTTCGCGATTCATCTCTTGAAGCAGAAAATCCAATTCTTTACCAATCACCCCTTTTCTGTTCAATACTTCTTTGTACTGTTTTAAGTGGCTGGCAAGTCTTGCAATTTCTTCTGTAATGTCTATTTTCTCTGACTGGATTGATACCTCAGTTTGAAGTCTCGATATATCTACACCATTATTTCTGGGCTTTATTTTTTTTAGGAGATTTGATCTGTAGTGTTTTACGTAGGATTTGGTTTGCCTGCGAACTTTGGAAATTATTCCTTCAATTATCCTGATATGTTTAATCTGTTCGTTTTTGAGATAGGCCCCTTCTTTAATCCTCATTTGATCACACTTTGTTACTGCACTCAAAACAACTTTTTTTATCTGTGGCCAAAGTTTGTCGTAATTAATTTCATTAGGGATAATTTTAACGATTTCATTAAAATCAACCACATCCAAAACGGTAAGATCGGATTTTATTTCAAGCTCCTTTTTTAAATTACTCAATGCCTGCTTATATTTACGTGCCAATTTTGTTTTTGTAACTATTGTGTAGTCAGCCTGAATTTCGATTTTATCTTTAAGGAATAGATCAACTTTACCTCTGAATAATTTTGACTTAATGATTTCTTTGATTTTGGGATCCAAGGAATTCATTTTATTTGGAATCCTTAGCATTATATCAGAATATCTGTGATTTACTGATTTTATTTCTGTGTAGATCGTGCCCTGGCCCACATTTCCTTCAGCTGAGCCGAATCCGGTCATTGATTTCATTGTGTTTCCCTCCAAAACAATTTAATTTGAAACACCTGCCCGCCATCATATTTCTTTTTAGGATGGCAGGCGGGGGATAAACGCTGATAAACACGGATGCTTCTTTTTAAATCCAAAATCCGAATCCCGAAACTCGAAACAAGCTCGAAATTCGAATTACCCAAAACTGAAACACGAGTTTTGAACATTCGAATTTAGATATTCGAATTTGTTTCGTGTTTCGAATGTTATTTACAAAAATCAGCGTTCATCTGCGTTAATCCTGTTTCGTTTTACCATAATAGTTTCATACTTCAGATGACTCAAAAACTATTTTAGTTTCGCCTAATTCAATCACATCGTTTTTCTGTAAGAGATGTGATTCGATTTCTTTACCATTAATGAATGTACCATTCTTACTTACAAGATCCAGAATCCCCACGCCCGCTTCATCGTAAAAGGCCATCGAATGAAGTTTAGACACCCCGTCGTCTTTTAATAGGAAATCGTTGGTTCTTTTAAAACCACCTAGCCCCGAATCTCCTTTTTCGGAGGATTTTCTGAATTGTTTTGAAATGTATTGTTGGATCAGGCCCTTTGTGCTCTCATCCAACGCAAGGCCCACATCGACATTAAACATGGCCGTTTTTTCGATAGCATCCTCCGCTCTTCCTATTGCCGTGCATGTACCTATTTCAAGTTTCATGGTCCGATCTTTATCGGGACCAGAGATAACGGAAAACCTAACATGAGGCTTTTGGGTGGATAAAGAAGGTTCAATTATTGGCGGAATTGATGTTTGTTGAATATTAATTGCCTCTTCTGTGAGCATTATCGGAATATCCCCCTTAATGGGATATTTCAACTGGCATTTTTCACACAAAAGGCCCTTTGCACCCTCGACGAGCATCAACTCGCCCTTACACCTTGGGCATACCAAAATGTTAAGGATGTGTTCGTCTATCATGCTATTTTTTACCTTTCTTTCCGCGTTTGTTGTAGGCGGTTATTAGTTCATCAGTTAGGTCATAATTTTCCGGAGCATAGAGTAGACGATCTCTGGATTTTTCAAGGATCAAGGAATAGCCCTTTTCCTTTCCAATTTCAGTTATGATGGCCTCAAATTCCTTCAAAATAGAACTTACAGCCTCGTTTTCTTTTTGACTAAGCTCCTGTTGATACTGCATTGCGTTTTGTCTTAGCTCACCGACCATCCTTTGAAGTTCCTGCTGTTTGGTTTGCAATGCCTCATTGCTTAAAATGAGTTTTTGTTTTTCAAGTTCGCCCTGAAGCTTTTCAGCCTCGGTTTTCATTTTATCGATTTTTTTCTTTTTGGTTTCGAATTCCTTTTTAAGCTGATCCTTAGCTTTTTTACCATCTTCAACGGTGTCTAAAGCTTTTTGAATATCTACATAGCCGATTTTGATTTCACTACCTGCATCGCCCTTTGCCTTTGCCGACAAAGCAGTCAGCGGGAGGAGGAATATCAGAGTGGCAACTAGTAGTGTTGTGAGTTTTTTCATAACTTTACCCCTTTTGGTTAATTGAAAAGTTTAATGATTTCCATCTATAATAGGCTATTTGCCTATTTGCAAGCCAATTTTATTTAAAAGAACTCGCCAATTGTGAAGTTGAAGACCATCGAATCTTCCCCCTCAGCGGGTGAGAACGGGAAGCCGAACTCAAAGCGCAATGCGCCAAATGGCGATATCCAACGCAATCCAAAACCGTAATCGGATCTTAGGTTAGAGACCGAAAAACCATCCTCTTCTCCGAATACATTTCCAGCATCCATAAAATACACAAACTTAAATCCTGCAGGATCGTAAATTGGAAATTCCAACTCTCCTACAAAAAGTAGATATTTATTTCCACCATAGACAAATCTTGAGTCGGCTCCGGTTGGTGAACCCGCTATACGAAGCGCCGGTCCAACCGAGCGCGGTGTAAAGCCCCTTAAGTTGTTTGGACCACCCATAAAATATCTTTCGAACAAGGGAACTGGAGAATCGTCAAGGGATTTGATGTATCCAATTGTGTTGTATGTTTTCAGATTAATCTTCCAAAAGAGTGGCTGGAAATACTGGTTTTTAAATGTGAACCTGAAGAAGTTATTTGTTCCACCAAGTTCCTCGCGCGCGACTTCCGTCTTGGCCATGTTGTATAGGCCCTTTGTTGGAGAGATGCGGTTGTTTCTGGTATCGCGCGCGTACATTGTATTGAAAGCCGTTGTCAAACCACTGGCATTATCCTTGAAAACATCAGGTACAGAGTAGCTGAAGTCTTCGACCTTTACATCTTCAACCTCAAAGCCAACATTGAATATACAGTTATCGAATAGATGGTGCCCTACGTTTACGCTTCCACCGTAAGATTCACGATCGAAATCCTCATATCGCCACAATGTTTTATGTGCCATTAAACCCAGCGTCCATCTGCTATCCAAAAAGTATGGGTCATAGGCCTGAACCATAAATTGTTGTCTTCTTGAGGACAATGCTGCTGAAAATTGACCTGAAATACCATAACCAAAGAAATTTTGTTTGGATATGGAGCCATTGAAGATGAAGTTTTCAACGGAACTGAAGCCTATACCCACGTTAAAGCTTCCAGTGGGTTGTTCTTCAACATTGATATTTAAATTTAGAGTGTCATTTCTGGAACCCCTTGGAGTTGAAAAGTTTACTTCCTTGAAATATCCAAGTTGCATTAACTTTCGCCGGCTTTCCTCCATTGCGCTTGCGCTATAGAGATCCCCCTCCTTAATTTTTAACTCACGACGAATTATTTTATCCCTTGTTATGGTGTTTCCACTGATATTAATTTTCTCGATTGTTATTTTTGGACCCTTATCTACGTAAATAAAAATATTGGCCAATAATTTTTCATCGTTGCTTCTGGTTATTGGTCTTATGTCGGCGAAGGCATAACCCATGTTGCCGTAAAAGTTTGTTAGCTTGTAGATATCTTCTTCTAGCTTTTTACGATTATACCATTCATCGGATTTGATGTTTAACATTGATTGGATTTCTTCTTCAGTTGTAAGGATGTCTCCTGCAACGCTTATATCACCGAACCTGTAGCGTTTACCCTCTTCTACGTAGATGGTAACGTAAAGATATCTTTTGTCCTTCGATAGCGAAACGATCGGTTGCTTAACCTTGGCCTTTAGATAACCTTCTGTTAAATAGTGAAAGGTTAGCATCATTATGTCTTGGTCCAGTATTTCGGTTTTGTATTTACCCGAACTTGTTATAAAAGAGAGCCAATCCTTTTGCTTGGTTTTCATTACATTGCGAAGATCCTTATCACTAAAAATCTTATTTCCAACAAAACGAATTTTGTTAATGACAACTTTTTTATTTTCGTTGATATCAAAAATAAGTTCAACATCACCCTGCTCATCTGTATGCAGCTCGTAGTCTAACTCTGCTAAGTAGTGGCCCTCTTCTGCGTACTTATCTTTTATTTTCTTGATTGTTTCGCTAAGTTTTCTCTCATCCAATGGGGAATAAAGTGGAACTGTGATTTCTTCACGAAGCTTATCACTCTTAATTGCCTTATTGTTTTTGAAAGATATTTTAGCGATAGTTGGTTTTTCCAGAAAGATGTATAGTAAAGTAACTCCGCCGGCTACGTCCTGCGAATCAACTTTTATATCCAAAAAGTGTCCAAGCTTATAGAGTCGCTTAATGTCCTCATGAACGGTCTCTCTGTCATAGGGCATGCCAGCCCTACTGTGGATCTTAGCTTCAATAACCTCAAGGGGTGTGCCGAGGTTTCCCTTAACTAAGACCTCTTTGACATTTTTATTTAATGGCCCTGCAAAGGATAATGTGCCTGCGAAAACCACAATTGTCAAAATTATATATTTAAACCATTTGCTGTAATTTGCCATCTTTCAGTCTCAATATTCTTGTCATGTTTTTTGTTAATTCAGGGTTGTGAGTAACCATGACTACAGTCATGTTATGCTTTTTATTAATATCGTGCAGTAGGTTGATTATTTTTTTTCCATTTTCCTGATCTAAATTGCCAGTCGGTTCATCAGCCAGTATGATTGAAGGTTTCATAACAATCGCCCTGGCAAGAGCTACTCTCTGTTGTTCTCCACCAGATAGCTCGTGTGGGTAGTGACTCATGCGGTCATCAAGGCCCACCTGGGCCAGCGTTTCCTGGGCTATTGCTTTTGCCTCTTTTTTCGATTTATTTGCGACCAAAAGAGGCAGCATAACATTTTCAAGGGCAGTAAATTCGGGGAGCAGATGATAAAATTGAAACACGAAACCAACATCCATATTTCTAAACTTTGCAAGCTTTTTATCGGAGAATGAGTAGATGTTGTGCTCATCCACAAATACTTGTCCTTTGTCGGGTGCGTCTAATCCGCCCAAAATGTGAAGTAAGGTGGACTTCCCAGTTCCCGATGCGCCAAATATTCCCAAAAACTCACCCTTTTCCATCTGTAAACTTAATTCATTTAAAACGTTGAGTTTTTGTGAGTCAGTTGTATACGATTTGCTTATGTTATGGGCTTTGATGATCATTTTGTTAATAATTATTTCCAAGTCCGTTAACAATGTTCATGTCAGTTACTTTTTTGGCGGCAACGTAGGATGTCACTCCGCACAAACCAAATGCAGCAATGAATAACATTGCATATGCTATGGGCGAAAATGCCACGGGTAAACGATTCAAAAAGTAGATCTCAGGATCAATAGGAATTATTTGATATGCTCCTACCCCCCAGATCGTAAAAAGGCCCAATATCAGGCCCAAAATAGCCCCTATAAGGCCTAAAAGAAGCCCCTGTGTCAAGAATATTACAATGAGTTTGGATACGGGGGTGCCAAGGGCCTTTAGTACCGAAATTTGGCGCCTTTTGTCGATTATACTGATTATGATTGTTCCTATAATGTTGAATGAGGCAACGATTACCATTATCCCCATGATGAGTGTGAAAACCAGCTTCTCCAATTTGACCGCCTGAAAGAGATTGCGGTTTAGCTCCGACCAATCGGTTATCTTGTACGTCGAATCCTGAAGCTCATGGGCCAACTCTCTTCCAAAAAGAAATGCCTTGTCTGGGTCATCTAGTTTGATCTCAAATCCTGTAACCTTGTCACCCATATTGAAAATAGATTGCAGACTCTTGTTTGTCATCAAAATGAATTGAGAATCGTAATCGTATAGTCCGCTTTCAAATGTTCCTACAACATTTAACTTTAAGTATTTGTCGGCATCGGACACATTTTCGATGCTTCCACCTGGGGTGAGTAAATTAATTGAAGAACTCTCTTCATCTATACCGATGAAGTCGGCCAATGCGCTTCCAACAAGCACTGTATCTGAATTAGCAAAATTACCTGTGAGGGAGTTGTTGGCATCAAAAAATTCCATCTTGATATTACTTACTGATGGTAGATTTTCAGGATCGATTCCCTTGATGACAACGCCTTTAACTTTTTTATTGTGGACAATTAGTCCTTCTCTGTAAATAAAAGGTGTTGCACCTACAAGTCCTTTTTCTTGCCATTTTTCTGATTTGAGTTCGTTGAAGAGTTGATTGTAATCAGAGATTTCACTTTGTTTTAATACAACGATGTGTGCATTAAAATCCAAAATTGTCCTGTGATACTCTTTTTCGAATCCCCTTCCAATTGAGTAACTTGTGATGAGTGTAGCAACCCCAAGGGCAATGCCGACAATTGAAATAAACGACATAGTCCTGACGGTGCTGTGTTTGCGAGGTTTAATGAATTTTGTAAAAATAAGATTCACTATAATCAGAGCTTGGCTGAGAGCTGAGAGCTGAGAGTTTTGCTATATAGTAGACCTCTCAGCTAAATTCTAAGCACTAAGCTCTAGTTTCATTCATATCTCAACAACCTAACCAAATTTATTTTTGCTGCTCGCGATGCAGGATACAAGGTAGCAATTATCGCTGCAGCAATTCCAATTAAAACGATGATTCCAATAAAAACCGGATTAATGTTAACCGGCAAATAACTTAAATAATATGAATCTGGCAATGTAATCGGCCATCGTTTTAGGGCCAATATTATTATTAAACCAACCATTAACCCGGCTATGGATCCCGTTAATCCTATGAAGGCACCTTCAGTTAAAAAAATCGTTCTTATCATTCTTGGATTAAAACCAACCGTTTGCAGGATTGCGATATCTTTACGTTTACGAAAAACTCGCATTAGAATGATTCCAACGATACTAAATGCGGCAATGATTATGATGAGAGATAGAACGACAAACATTCCAATTCTTTCCAGACGAAGTGCTGAAAAAAGTTTTTTATTTGTTTCATCCCACGTATGAATTTTCCATGTAGGATTCATAACGTATTGTATTGCTTCTTTAACGTTTAACAAGTTGTTCTGATTCTTTGTCCAGATGTGTATCGTGAATTCAGCCATTGGCCCAAATAGTGATTTGGCCTCCGGTAAATTGATTAAGGCATATTTGCTGTCATATTCAAAAAATCCGCTTTTGAATACTCCAATTAGCCCCACTTCTTTGGATGAAGGGATGAAATCACCGGTAGGAGTTATTTCTCCAAATGGATAACTTAGTTTTACGTTTTCCATTAGGTCGGGGTGAACGCCTAATTCTCCGGCAAGTTCATGACCGAGGATGACCTTGTTCTTTTTACTGTGTAGCATTCCTTGATCGTAAGATTCACCAATGAAGAATTGTGCCTTCATTGTACCAAAGAAACTTGGTTCTATCCCTCGCACCTTGATACCAATAGCGGAGGTGTCTCCCCAGAATGCAGATTGGGCGATGGCCTCCCCCTCCATTGTCTTGGTAACAGTTCTTATACCATCAAGGTTGTCTATTTCATTTATGAATGAATTAATTTCTTTCTGATCTGCTGTGTTTGTGTGGATCGTGATATGGGAATTAAAACCCAGTAGTTTATTTTCGAGATCGAGTGTGAAACCGTTCATTACAGACAGAACTATAATAAGTGCCGCAACGCCAAGGCCAACACCCGTGCAGGCAACAAAGGTTAAAAACCTGCTAAAGGGTTGGTTTCCCTGTGTCTTAAAATATCTTTTGGCAATAAATGATGATGGATTCATAGTCTGTACGCTCGTACGATGGTAACTCCACATTATTCCTTTGATTTCAGTTGTGGAAAAAGAATTATGTCACGTATAGAAGCAGAATCAGTTAACAACATAACTATTCTGTCGATTCCAATTCCTTCGCCGGCCGCGGGTGGCATGCCGTACTCCAGTGCCTCAATGAAGTCTTCGTCATAGTGCATGGCCTCATCATCTCCGCGTCCCAAGGCCTCAACTTGTTTTTTAAAACGCTCCGCCTGATCTACGGGATCGTTTAACTCAGAAAAAGCGTTAGCAATTTCACGTCCGTAGATGAAGAACTCAAAGCGATCAACAAAGAAGGGATCTTCTTCATTCAAGCGCGACAGAGGTGATACCTCTGTTGGATAATGCGTAATGAAAGTTGGTTGAACAAGTTTTGATTCAACCTCACATTCGAAGATCTCTGTCAGGATCGCTCCGTGACCTTCATCTTTTCTTTTAAGTTTTATTCCAACCTTTTCGGCGTGCCTTAAGGCGGCATCCTTGGATTTAAGGATCTCCTCTGGCAGGCCACCAATCTCAATCAAGGAATCGGTAAGTTTATAACGCTTAAATGGTGGCGTCAGGTCAATCTCCTGGCCTTGATATGTGATCTTCGTTGTCCCTGAAACCTTTTGTGCAACCGTAGAGAGCAGTTCCTCTGTTATCTTGATGAGGTCCTCAAATGTTGCGTAACTTTGATAGAATTCACACATCGTGAACTCTGGATTGTGTTGAATAGAGATTCCTTCATTTCGGAAATTTCTGTTGATCTCGAAAACCTTTTCAATTCCACCAACCAATAAACGCTTGAGATATAATTCAGGTGCTATCCGAAGATATAAATCACGATGCAATTTATTGTGATGTGTGATGAATGGCTTCGCTGCCGCGCCACCGGGGATCGGGTGCATCATAGGTGTTTCAACCTCTAAAAAGCCTCTGTCCTCGAAAAACTGGCGTATTTCTTTTATGATTTTTGACCTTTTGATGAATGTTTCCTTAACGGTAGGATTTGCAATCATGTCCACATATCGATGACGATATCTTGCTTCAATATCTGTGAGTCCATGCCATTTTTCGGGGAGCTGGCGAAGTGTTTTATTTACAATCCTTAAGGATTCAGCGCAGAGTGTAAGTTCGTTCGTTTTAGTAAGGAATAGATATCCGTTAAAATAGGCAAAATCACCGATATCAAACTTCTTGTAAAGGTTGAACTGTTCATCACCAAGCAGTTGTTTTTGAACGAAGATTTGCATCTCACCTGAATTATCACGTATCTGTATGAAGGCCGCTTTTCCGAAGGCCCTAATAGCCATTATACGACCGGCTACAGAAAATTTGTCCCCCTGCTTCTTTTCAAGATCTTCTTTGGAGGTATCCTGGAAATTGGCGTGGATTTCGCTAGCTGTGTTGGCTGGCCTAATGTCGTTTGGAAATGGATTAATACCGTTTTGTCTTAATTCATCTACCTTTTCCTGACGTTGCACCATGTATTGGTCTTCTTGTGTCATGCCGTCCTCTTTTTCACCACTAAGTCACTAAGAAATGAATATGCTTAGTGTCTTTGTGTCTTGGTGGTTAATAAATGAAATTTGTCTAATAATTTACGAGAAACTATAGTAATTCCGCGAAGTAGTCAAGGGTTTGGTAGATGTGTTTATCCAAAGCACTTCGCAAACTCCAAATCTTTGAAGTGCTTATCCAATGTGATTATAGTGGCGCCAAAATGGATTGCAACGGCGTATATCATTGCATCTGCCATTGGGAGTTTCTTTTGTATGCTTAGATCTGCAGCAAGGACTGCCAATGGATGATCTATCTCAACAACATCACTCGCAAGCCTTTCCATCTGTGCAATTATAAACACGGCCTCCGATTCGCCCTTTTCTGATTTGATTTTTTTGTAAACCTCGTAGATAACAATTGAAGGGATAATTATTTTATTCGAGGGCTTGAAATATTTTTCAAGCACCCCAGCTTTTTTGCCACCCGACAAAAATTCAATCCAGGCGGATGAATCTATAATAATCATATGCGATCATCCTCATCCCTTAGGTTATCAATGGACATCCCCTTAAAGCGCCCCTTTAAATCCTTAAGAGATGCCTCGGGGACCATGTAAATCACATTATCCTTTGCGATAATCATAAGGCGCTGGCCGGGTTTTACACTGATCTGTTCACGGATCTCTTTGGGAATAACAACCTGATATTTTGGTGAAATCGTGCCGTATGTCATTTTGTCCTCCTTGTATTACATTTGTTCATATTGTAATACGTTTTCATCAAAATGTCAAACTGCCCTTTTAGAGTCCTATAATAAAAATTATATGACGTAAAGATTGTCGATGCGAATGAAAACCCTGTAGAAACCTCTGGATTAAATTATATTTCCATAATTTTGCTTTTCTTGTATAGTCATGATCGAAATGTCGACAAATCTTAAAAAGGATCTAGGGTTATTGGGTGTATTTTGTATCTCTTCTGGTGCAATGATTAGTTCAGGCCTTTTTATTCTGCCTGGGCTTGCATTCATGAAAGCGGGCCCAGGAATGTTATTTTCGTACTTGCTGGCTAGCATTTTGGTTGTACCCGCTGTGCTTAGTAAGGCCGAGCTGGCCACTGCCATGCCAAAGGCCGGTGGAACGTATTTTTTTATCGATAGAACCTTCGGTC
Source organism: uncultured Pseudomonadota bacterium (assembly GCA_964536295.1). GTDB lineage: Bacteria > UBA10199 > UBA10199 > CAZHVX01 > CAZHVX01 > CAZHVX01. Next base: position 33,634 of record CAZHVX010000001.1, on the reverse strand, counting down.
CAGCATTTGGAACGCTTGGCGGAATTTCCAATTGGTTTTCCATAGGTCTAAAAAGTGCCTTTGCCTTAATGGGTATCGGTGAATTTGCAATCCTCTTCAATCCAAATATAACTGCTTTTCATGTTAAGCTGATTGCTTGTGCCTGTTGTATCCTGTTCGTTTTGATAAATATAAGGGGCGTAGGGCATGCAGGTAAGGCACAGGTTGCAATGGTTTTGGGCCTTATAGGTGTGCTCATTTTTTATATAATAGTGGGGCTGCCTCATATAGAAATGTCCAATTTTACGCCGTTGGTTCCGCACGGTATGGTATCTATCATCGGCACTGCAGGTTTTGTTTTTATTTCATATGGAGGGCTTACCAAAACAGCCTCGGTTGCAGAGGAGGTTAGAAATCCCGGTCGAAATATTCCATTGGGTATGTTGCTTTCGTTGATTGTTGTGAGTGCGCTCTATGCTTTGGTTATTTTTGTGACCATAGGAATTTTAGACGGCAATGCTTTATCAAATACACTTACACCGCTATCTGAAGGGGCGAGGGTTATTTTAGGAATGCCAGGTGTAATTATTCTATCCATTGCGGCAATGCTGGCCTTTATCACCACCGCAAATGCAGGCATTATGTCTACATCACGCATCCCATTGGCCATGAGCCGGGATGGCCTGCTACCAAAAAGTTTTGGGAAGGTTGGCTCCCGTTTTAAAACACCGTATGTATCCATATTATTCACATGTGCATTCATGATAGTGTCCATCCTGCTTTTAAACCTTGAAAACCTGGTAAAATTAGCATCAACACTAATGATATTGCTATTTATGTTCGTTAATCTCTCCGTTATAATCATGAGGGAATCAAAGGTTCCAAACTATCAACCCAAATTTAAAACCCCATTTTATCCATGGATTCAGATTGCAGGAACAGCTAGCTGTTTTTTCTTGATAGTGGAGATGGGGATAGTTCCGCTATTCATAGTAACACTATTTTTAACCGGCAGCTTCGTATGGTACTGGCTTTACGCAAGAGTCAGGGTAGAGAGGGAATCCGCTTTGATATGTCTCATTCAAAGAGTTGCAAACAGGGCGCTGCCTTGCGGGGATTTAGGTAGTGAATTAAAGGAGATAATAAGGGAGAGAGATGAAATAACTGAAGACAGGTTTGATCAATTGGTTAAAAAATGTATAATACTAGATATTTCGGAGCGTATTTCCATGAAGGAATGTTTCGGTAAGATATCAAATACCTTAGCCCACAAGTTGAATACGGATGCCAAGGTTGTGGAAGATATGCTGCTTGCACGCGAAAAGGAATCATCCACGGCATTAAGTCCCGGCTTGGCGATACCTCACATAGTGGTAGAGGGCAGCGAAATTTTTGAATTACTGTTAGTCCGGAGTGGTGAGGGAATTGTTTTTCCAGACACGGTTCAGCCGGTTCATGCGATTTTTGCCTTATTTGGATCGCGCGACGAACGCAATTTTCATCTGACGGCCCTGATGGCCATTGCCCAAATAACGCAACAAAAGGATTTCTTAAAGAAATGGCTGCGGGCTAAAAAAGTAGAAGATCTGAAAGATTTGATTTTGTTAGGCGAAAGAAAAAGAAGTTAATTCGGTGAAGATGCGGATGTCATTTTCATTGGATGTATGCAGATCAAAGGAACCGGCCAGCCCCGTAGTGGAATCGTAGGAATCAAAGTCTACCCCCAAATTTTTGATATATCCTGGTTGTATGAAATTCCTAATCATTTTAAGAAATTACCATTCACTATCGTATATTGTGCCCTTTTCTTCTTGCCAAGAACGTCGCATTTTGTTACTTACCCATCAGAACCCCAAATTAAAATATCGGAGGAACTTATGACGTTATCAGTTACCACTTCAGCAATTCCAAACAGAAATGATTTGGCCCTAGCAAAGGAAGATGACAGCCGTTCTTCCCAAATGCAAGCAAGGCTCAAGAAGATTGCCGATGATTGGAACGTGTTTTCGCACAAAAGTCCAGTGCTGGCGACGAATATGTTGAGGTTCTTCAAAAATGCACTGTACACTGCACGCATTGATTCAGTCATTACCAACGCTGGAGAAGATAATATTTCGTATACAGCCCTAAAAATAACGCTTCCGGTCGTGGATTGTGAACAGGATATTAATCCGTTTGAAGATTTGGGAATCGACGTTTGCTTTAATTCTGATGAGTATAATTTACAAAATGAAGCGGAATTTTATGCAGAGGAATTTTTCGCCAACTTTTACGGCGTAACGGATGAATTTACAGAATTTATGTTGGTGAAGGCAGCGTATGATAAGAGCAACAACGAAGTTATTAGCTGGATCATCCCCAAAGTTGAATAGCCCATATTTAATTAACAAGAGGCTAAAACTCAAGTAAGAACTTTTTAATAAAATCATCAAGGTTGCCGTCCATTACGGCGTCTACGTTCCCCGTTTCCATATCGGTTCTGTGATCCTTGATCATCCGATATGGATGCATAACATAAGAACGTATCTGTGAACCCCATTCATTTTTCTTTTTGGTTTTTTCCAAGACTTCCTTTTCTGCCAATTTCTTTTGCAATTCGTGGTCATAAAGTTTGGCCTTCAAAACCTTCATTGCGCGTTCTTTGTTTTGATGTTGTGATCTCTCCGCCTGGCATGCAACAACAATTCCAGTTGGGAGGTGAGTTAATCTTACTGCAGAATCCGTTGTGTTTACGTGTTGCCCTCCGGCGCCACCCGATCGAAAGGTATCAATCCTTAGGTCCGTTTCAATTATCTCGATCTCAATATCATCCTCGATATCGGGGATAACAAAGACCGATGCAAAGGATGTGTGCCGGCGCTTATTTGAATCAAATGGAGATATCCTCACCAGACGATGGACACCTATCTCCGCCTTTAGATATCCGTACGCATATTCTCCCTCAATTGTGAGTGTGACTGATCTAAAGCCAGCTTCATCACCAGGGGTAAATTCGACGAATTCATTTTTATATTTGTGAATATCGGCCCAACGGCGGTACATTCTTAAAAGCATCCCAGCCCAATCGCAGGATTCGGTACCCCCTGCCCCGGCGTTTATTGACAAAATTGCGCTTGCTTTGTCATGTTCACCTGAAAGCATTTTGCGAAATTCCAGCTCACCAATATTTTTTTCGACGATATTTATTTTTTCTTCCGCTTCTTTGGTAAGATCAGGATCATCACCAAGCTCAAGTATTGCGCTGACATCCTCAAGGTTACAACTCTGCTCTTGCCATAAATTCACAATGAGTTTTAATGAATTTGCTTCATTGATTATCTTTTGTGCGGCGCGTTGGTCGTTCCAAAAATCGGGACTTTGGGACTTTTTTTCTAATTCATTAATGCGGGACTTTTTTTGATCGATGTCAAAGAGACCCCCGAAGTTCATCGAGCTGTTTTTTTAAGGTCTTCAGTTTTTCTTGTAATTCTTTGCTCACTTAATTTCTCCCTAATTTTTGGATAACAGAGTATGTCATCCTGAGTATAGCGAAGCCCGCCTTGCCGCGAGGCAGGGATCCAGGTTATACGCTGGATTCTTCTCCTTCGACTCGTTTCACTCGCTCAGGATCAGAATGACACCCCAACATCCAGTATCTAACATCTAGTATCGCGCATTCTTTTTCTTATTGTTATTACAATTAAGAACAATCCATACAGCACACATCCATATGCAAACCAATCTCCAAGGCGCGTGTAAACGCTATCGATGTTGCCGGCACCAACGTAGCTGACAATTAGGGCGTCGGTGAAGATGTCGGATTGCATGTTTATTTGTCCGATTGGATCGATCACTGCTGATATCCCAGTATTTGTCGATCTTACAAGATACCTTCTATTTTCAACCGCCCGAAATACGGATAGTGCCAAATGTTGATAGGGAGCGGATGAAACACCATACCATGCGTCATTTGTGGTGTTTACTAGAAATTCGGCGCCAAGTAATGTTGTCTTGCGCGATATTTCGGGAAAGATATCCTCGTAACAGATAAGATTGCCAAATCTGTGAAAGCCATAATTCAGTGGCTCCAGCGTTTTGCCAGTTTCAAATGTACCTATTGCAGATACAAGTTTTTTAAGAAAAAACAAAACCTTTTTATATGGAACGTACTCTCCGTATGGTACCAGGTGTGTCTTATCGTAAAAATCCAATATCATTCCATTTCTGTCGGTCAGCATTACGCTATTGTAAATTGTTCTATCATCACCACCATTGTCATCATATGCGACAACGCCAATTAAATTAAATGGAAATGGTGAACCGATGTCCGATAGGCCAAGATGCTTTTCGGGGAGAAATTGCAGATCCCTTCTAACGATCCATGGATAGGCGGTTTCCGGCCATATAGCAAGTTCGATATCTGCATTTGTGGCTTGTTTTAACATCCTTCTATACTTATTAAAAACTTCAATTTTCATTGAGGGATCTTGTTTTTCTTCTTGTGGGATGTTTCCCTGCAAAATAGCGATTTTTACAGGGGTTAACTTTGATAGCTGTTTTTGAATGTCGTTGCTTCTCCAGATACCATAGACGACAACTGTGGTTAATATTAAAAGTGTAACGACACTCTTGGATAACAAATTGGTACAGATTGGATTGTCATCCTGAGTTCGCGATGAGCGGACGAAGGATCCCCTGCCTACAATTGATTTCATGAGATTCTTCGCTTTGCTCAGAATGACACACCCTTGATTTCCTTTGCAAAAAATGGTCAGTTCAGCAATAAATTGGTTAACCCACACCAGGATAAACATCAGGCCATAGATTCCAATGAGATCCACGATTTGAATTATAGTTGTATGACTATACTGGGACATTGCAAGGTTGGCCCAGGGGAAACCGTTGCAGGGTATGTAGTTTCTGGAGAGTTCACAGATTACCCAGAATATAGGGAGTGAGATGAGCATAGGGATGTTGGATCGTTCGCTTACCCATCTGGATAACATTGGAGCAATGGCAATATAGGCCGAAATAATTATTATTAAGATAACCAAAACGGCAACGCTTGCCACCGATGGAAGGTTCCCATAGGTGTTCATCGCACGATAGATCCAATAAAGCGAACCAGAATAACATATTGCGGCTGTAACAAAGGCTAGGCAAAAGGCCTTTCGTGGCCGCACATTATTTATTGCTACAAACAATGGGACCAGCGAAATAAACGCCAGGAAACCCAATTCTGGCGCATGCCAGCCAAATAATACGGTTGGAAACGAGAACATCGTGATGATGCCGGAAATTATTGCTAATAAATATTTTTTCATAGGTTCTTTTGTGTTTTCACAGTTTAGTTCTATAAAATTTCTTTCAGTAACTTGTCTTGTTTTTTCTTCATCTTTTCGAAGTTTTTCATAGATGAATGCTCATGCCCCATTAAATGCAATAAGCCGTGAACTAGGAGCATTTTGATTTCTTCATCTCTTTTAACACCCCTACTCTTTGCCTGCTTTGAAACCATATCAAGTGAAATCACCACGTCGCCCAGAATTATTTTATCTCCCTGTGGGAAAGATAGAACATCTGTAGCTTTGTTTACACTTCGGAATTCCCTGTTTAATTTCTTCATATGGAAATTCGTTGTAAAAGTGATTGAAATTTCACTGGTCGCACGTTTGGCTATCTTCAATAATTTTTTAACAGAACTATGTAGTCTTTTCTTATTTATCCGCTTGCTTGGGTGCAGATTCTGGATCCAAATCTTGGCCGATCGTTTCTTCATTTATTACCTTTACCTGTTTAGGGTTATCTGGTTTAGCTTCTTCAGTTGGATATTCAATTCGCTGATGATAAATGCCCATTGCAATTCTCGCAAAGGCCTGGGCGATTAGATTGAGATCACGAAGTGTTAAATCGCATTCATCCAATTGTCCTTCAGAGAAGCTTTTATCAATTATGTTTTGCACTGTTTCCTGGATTCTGGTTGTTGATTTTTCCTTCAACGACCGAACAGCCGCCTCTGTAGCATCCGCCAATAAAAGAATTCCGGCTTCCCTTGTTTGTGGTTTTGGTCCTGGATATCTGAAATCCTTTTCCTGAACCTGATGTTTCGGATCTTCCTGTTCTTTTGCTTTGTTATAGAAAAAGCTTACCATCTTTGTTCCATGGTGCTGCGGAATCATGTCCATTATCACGCGTGGTAACTTGTATTGCTTGGCCATTTCAAGCCCGTCTTTAACGTGTGACTGGATGATCAATGCGGACATATGTGGAGACAACTTGTCATATCTGTCGTCTTTTACCTTTTGATTTTCTGTGAAATAAAAAGGCTTCTTTATTTTACCAATGTCATGGTAATATGCTGCAACCCTTGACAACAATGAATTTGCGCCCATTGATTCTGCGGCCGCCTCTGATAATATTCCAACCAGATGTGAATGATGATATGTCCCTGGAGCGCGAATAATTAATTCACGTAGCAACGGATGGTTTAAGTTTGCAAGTTCAAGAAGTTTAATGTCAGTTGTATAATCAAATAGTGATTCAGCAATCGGGGTTGCAATCAATACAAAGAATGCAGAACCAATACCGCTAATGAATGCAAAAACTATGTACCAAATAATATTTGTGAATGAAAAAGTATCTACAATTGATGCGGTATTCAGAAGCCTGAAGGCCAAAACGAGAAATATGTTTAAAATACCTAACAAGGCTCCGGCCTTGATTATATTTGCCCTCTTATCTGCATTTGCAATTGTTGTAATGGCAACTATGCTGCTGATAAGGGTGAAGGCTCCATAGCTAAAGTTCGATTCTGCAAATATGCCTATAATCAAGCTGGATACAAGGGCAAAGATTATGGATGTTTCCGAATTCAGAACCATCCTGGTAAGCATAGTACCTGCTGCAACTGGTATGATGTAGAAAAATGCCGAAAGTGGGACATCATACAAAATTGAATCATGTATAGCGGATGTTATAGAAAGAGCGATCCTTAATAGTAATAATTCGACAAGCAGTAGAATGCACATGAAAAGCATGTCTTTCCTTGATGGATCAAAATTGCTTAGAAATTTTTCGGCAAAGTAGAAAACCGTCAAAATAATGAGAAAGACAAGCATGAATGTCCCAAGGAACTTCATGGAAACGGAACTTGATTCCTTCTCTTTTCTGATACCATCCAAAACCTTGATATGCCATGGCTCATATCGCGCACCGCTTCTTATAATTGATTCACCAGCTTGAATTTTAATCAAGACGCTTTTAATACTGCGTGCCGATTGAGTTTGTCGCGCTTCCATTTCTTCACGATTGAAAGTAAAGTTTGGAACAATTATGCCTTTGAGGATAGTTGTGATTGATTTTGGTGTCGAAAGGTATAGGAATTTGCCCTTAATATCCTCGGGTTTAATCTGCGACTTGACATTTTCAAGTGTTAATATGCCCTTTACATCCTTCAGTTGATATTCAGTTTGTTCGTCCTTGGGTTTTTCACTTTCCGGAAAAATTTGTCTTACAGTGATTCCTCTTTCCTCTTTGAGAAGCTCCTTATTGTCACCAATTATAGGGAAATTGGAATATCTGGTTAGTGCGTGTATCAGCGAAGCTTCGACTTCACTACTTAAATCCTCTCTGATAAGGGTTCCCCAGCTCTTTTCATCAATTTTGACCCCGATGCCATCCTCGAATATGGTTTTGATTTCCTTTGATTGCTCAACGGTTAGATATCTAAGCCTTGGTATGTTTTTATACTTCGTGTCCTTAAGTAACTCTGCGGCCTTTGTGTGTAGCTGCTTTATAGTGTCAACTATCTTTTGTTTTTTCTCTGATAGAATTCTTCGATCATAGTCGTATACGGCCAAGACACCGCTGATTGCTTCCTGTCTGAACTTTTCGGTTGCTTCCTCATCAACGATTTCATAATTTCTGTCACCCTTGATATCCTTATGTGCAACCTGGCCAACCCTGATCCTTTCAGGGATTCTGCCTAGGGAGATGGTAGCTAAAACCGTGATCACTAGGCACAACGCCAGTAGCCCCATCCACCAGATGATGGCTGACTCCTTGAATTCTTCGAAGCTTTGAAAATCTTTTTTTCCAACTGATCCAATGAAATCTCTTAAATTTTTAATTCTTTTTTTGATCATAATCTTACTTGGGTTTGTTTCAGTTAATTATTTTTTCTTTTTATCGTAAAACATAATGATTTTCTTGACTAATTCATGGCGGACTACATCAGATTGTGTGAAGTATGTAAAGTTGATTTCGGATATGCCTTTAAGTATCCTTATTGCGTGCACTAGTCCGGAGTTCTTTTGGAAAGGTAGGTCTATTTGTGTAACATCTCCAGTTACAACCATCTGTGAATCTACACCTAAACGAGTCAGGCACATCTTCATTTGTTCCTGTGTGCAGTTTTGTGCCTCATCTAAAATAACAAAGGCATTGTTTAAGGTTCGGCCGCGCATAAATGCGAGGGGTGCAATTTCGATGATGTCATTTTCTTTGAACGCGTTTACCTTTTCCGTTTCCATCATATCATAGAGTGCATCGTAAAGAGGTCTTAGATAAGGGCTGACCTTTGCTTGGATATCGCCGGGGAGAAAACCTAGTTTTTCTCCAGCTTCAACAGCAGGACGCGCCAAGACAATTCGTTTGTATTTTTTTTTCATGAACATGGCTACAGCCATGGCCACCGCAAGATATGTCTTGCCGGTTCCTGCCGGTCCAACTGCAAATACCAGTGGAAAACGGCGTATCGCATCGATGTAGTGTTTTTGTGCAGGCGATCTTGGTGCAATCGGTTTGCCCGTTGTAGACATCAAGATGTTGTCCGAGAAAACCTCGTCAATGCGTGTGGAACTATCTTTGCTTAACATTATGACGGATCGTTCGATATCTGACGGGGTTAGAATATATCCGCGTTTTAAAAGTTCACAAAGTTGCTTAATAACCTCGTATCCAACGTGTACATTTGAGGGTTGACCGGATATCGTTAAGTTCAAGCCTCTGACGTGGATGTGGATTCCTAGTTTTTCTTCGATAAACTTGATATTGGAGTCTTGAGCGCCACAGAGATCACGCGCCAAATCATTGTTCGCAAGCTCCATGGATACGCTAGTATCGCTTTTGCGGTCCACCACCTTGTCCCCCTTGCTTGGCCTCTCCCTCACCGACGATCTGAATGATGTATTCAAGACGTCGAGCTTCCTCTTCAAAATCGACTATAAATAGTTCGTCATACGCATCTACTGTTAACTGGGATGCGATTATTGGAACCGCCAAACTTCTTCCATTTATAACCGATTGGATCCTGGGTGAAATTGAAGTTTCTTTTTTCCACTTGTCCATGCCGGTTCCTGTGCTTTGAGCACCCCAACTTTCAAATGTGGATTTCAATGCAGTGAAAACTTCTTCCAATGGCTCAACTACGATGACGCCGGCGCTCCCCTTTACTATAAAAATATTTGCCTGACCATCCTTGATTTTGGAATCACGGATCGTGAATTTAACATCGTGATGGATATTAACAAAATCTACCCCTTTTTTTGTATCGATATACTTTTTCGTCTGAAATATCATGGAGTTATGTTTATACTATTTGACAGTCACTGGCAAGGCTTATTTGATTGCGCAAGGCCCCGTATTACATTACATTTACCCGCATGAAAACTAATGAAAAATTTCAAAAACTGGTCGATATAATGGCCAAACTGAGGGCTCCCGGCGGTTGCCCGTGGGATCGTGAACAAAGCATAGATGACATCAAGGCCTATACCCTTGAGGAGGTGCATGAGCTTTTTGATGCTATCGACAATCGCGATTGGGATAATACTAAAGAGGAACTTGGGGATATGCTCTTGCAGATTGTGTTTTATGCGCAGTTTGCGGCTGAAGAAAAAAAGTTCACGATTGATGATGCAATAGACTCCATATGTGAAAAATTGATTCGAAGGCATCCTCATGTCTTCGGTGAAGTAGAGGTGAAAAGTTCTAAAGAGGTTTTGCAAAACTGGGAGCATATCAAGATCAAGGAAGGTAAAAAATCCCTTTTGGGTGGAGTGCCGAAGGTTCTCCCATCCCTTTTAAAGGCATATCGCCTGGGTCAGAAATCAGCGCGAGTTGGTTTTGACTGGGACGATACCGAAGGTATTTTAGAAAAACTTGAAGAAGAAGTTCACGAGCTTCATGAAGCGCAACAAAAAGGTTTGCCTAAAAAAGAGATCGAACACGAGTTCGGTGATATCCTATTTTGTCTAGCAAACGCGGGACGTTTTTTGGATATCAATCCCGAGGAGGCCCTGCGCAAGGCGAACAATAGGTTTGTTGAACGTTTTCACAAGATGGAAGATGAAATCAAAAAGCGTGGGCTTGACTTAAAGAAGATGACAGTTGAGGAGATGGAAGAGGTTTGGCAGTTTATTAAAACTAGTACTTAGTGCTTAGATCTTAGCTGAGAGAAAAAACGCTCAGCTCTCAGCTAAGTTCAAAGTTCTTTCAAGGAGAGCAAGGTGACAGAGTGCAACATCCAAAGAAACAAGGCTAGATGTAACTGTACATACTCATCATGCAACAAGACAGGTGTCTGTTGTGATTGTTTGCATTATCATCGCAAGATGGGAGAGCTTCCTGCGTGTTATTTTCCAGATGATGTAGAGGCCGGATACGATCGCTCCATTAAGAATTTCATTAAAACCTATAAGGACCGTGGTGCCTGGTGGTGATTTTTTATTTATTATTGTTTTTTGAAACAATAAGGATTTCTAAATCGGCCTGATCTTGACTGCGGTTGGCTATTTGTTTGCTTTTGATTAATTCATCTAATCCAATAAAATTAACAGTTTCACTTCCGTAGTTGCCCTTTGATCTATTTTTCCATATCCGTTCGAAATTTAGATCACCAACGGAGGTAATTAGGTCTATCCTAATTGGTTCGATGCCTAACTGAATAATTCCATTCGCCTTGCTAAAATCGTCGAGATTTAGATCCAGGCTCCTAAATCCAAATTCGTTGAGAGCATCTAATATTTTTTGGGCATTTTCAATATTAGGCTCAACCAGGATATCAATATCTTTTGTATACCTTGGTATGGCGTAAAAAGCTACCGCAAAGGCACCCACGATACAATATCTAACATTATGTTTATTGAATAATTTTAACAACCCTTCGTAGTCTTTTTCTACTTTCATTGTTTATATTCTCCTCAAATTTTGAGTAAATATTCCTCAAAAATTGCATAATTTCCAGTCTTTCAGAGCTGGACATTTTATAATAGTAATTGCGGTCAAAATCCTGAGCTTCTTTAAATGTTTTGGCTTTGTTGATCCAAATTTTTTTCATAAGTAGGATTATAATATACGTTAATATAATTTTCAATGTTTCTTTTTTATTTTACTTAAAACGATTTCTGTAATTGGTTTTAGTTCTTCACACTTAACAAGCCATGCAGAGATGAAGAAGGTCATCATTCCCATTGTTATAACGGTGACAAGATCTAGAGCGTTTCTGTAAATACGTCCACTATGAAAAAAAGTGTCGCCGTGGTGGGTTGCTCCATATAAAACTGCACCCATCAAACCTGCGCACAGAGCTATCTTAGCAGTTGATAAGGCCAACTTACGGATCCCCAAGAGCCCCACTTTCTTTCGTAAAAAGAATAACAGTAGAACAAAGTTGATAAGCGCAGAGACGCTTATAGCAAGCGCTAGACCATTGTGTTTCATGGGGTGCATCAGGACCAAACCAAGTATTATGTTTGATGCAACCGCAATCGTCGAAATTATTACGGGGGTTAGCGCATCTTTTAGTGCGTAGAATGCAGGAACGATTATTCTAACTCCACCGATAAATGGTAAGCCGATTGCAAATGCCATCAGGGCGCTTGCCGTGGCCTGCGTAGAAAACGCATCAAACATGCCACGCTCATAAACAACTTTGGTTATTGGAGTTGATAACATAATTAGTCCAACTGCGGCTGGAACGGTAATGAACCAGGTGAGTCTTAATCCGAAATTCATATCTTTCTTAAACTCGGTCCAATTCTGTTCTGCAGCGTGATCGGAGAGCGTGGGTAAGATTGCGGTTGCAACCGCAATCGCAAATACTCCCAGTGGAAATTCCATCAGTCGATCTGAGTACCAAAGATATGAAACGGATCCATGTGGTAAAAATGATGCAAGCAATCTTATGATTACAACATTAAGTTGGTAGACCGCAGCGCCGTAGATTGAAGGTATGAATAACTTACCAATCTTTCTAGCGGCTTCATGCTTAAACTCGTCGCTAAAGCGAGGCAAGTATCCTTCCCTTACCAGGAATGGAATTTGTAGTGCGATCTGTAACATGCCACCGATTAGCACACCGGCTGCCAGCGCCAGAACGGGGGGATCAAAATAGTTTCTGAGAAAGAGCGCCACCGCGATGATCCCGATATTCAGTACAATTGGCGAAGCTGCTGGTGATGAAAAATGTTTTAGGCTATTTAAAATGCCCATCGCCAAGGCAACCAGGCTCACCATGATGATGTATGGAAACATCAACATGGTGAGGTATATCGTCAGGTTGAACTTGGCCGGATTGGCTGAAAAACCCCATGCCATTAATTTTACTATGTAAGGTGCGAAGATAATTCCGATGATGGTAACAATTACGAGGAAAAGAAGCAGATATGTGAAGGTGATATTGACCACCCTCTTTGCTTCGTCTTTGGATTTTTTCAAATACTCAGAGAATATCGGAATAAAGGCTATGGTCATGCTTCCTTCGGCAAAGAGGCGCCGTAGGATATTTGGGATGGTGAATGCCATGTAGAATGCATCGGCAAACCAGGTTGCACCAAAGAAATTTGCCACCACGATATCGCGAATGAGGCCGAAAATACGGCTTATAAGCGTAAAAAAGCTAACAATTCCGGTACGTTTTGTGATGTTTTTGTGTTCTGTCATATTGTGCTAGCTGAGAGATCTTAGCTGAGAGCTGAGAGAAAAGGTCTGTTATAGATAACTCTCAGCTAAGTTCTAAGTTCTCCCGGGCAGGATACAGTAAAATTCTTGACATATCAATTGTTTTCCTATAGAGAAGCACCTCAAATTGAGGGAGATGTATTGAAAAAACGCAACAGGATTAACGCAGATGAACGCTGATTTTGGTTTTTGTTTGTGTTTTGAAGGGAAATTGGTTAAATAATACCTGAAGAGTTGTTTTAGGTGAATCTTTTATAAATAGCAGGATAGATACCGATTAAATAAAACATCAGAGTTTATCAGCGTTTATCCTGTTTCAAATGTAATCGTAAGGAGTGGAAAATGGCAGGAGATCCAAGATTAAAAAAGAAAATCGGTATCGGACGTCACTCGTCAGCTATCAAGCGTAATCGTCAAAATGAAAAACGTAACGCTAGAAATAAACAAAATGTGACTTTTATGCGCACTATGGTTAAGAAGGTCCGCATTGCGGTTGCCAGCCAAGATAAGGCCGCTGCAAAGAAAACCCTCGTAGAGGCCATAAAGGTTATTGATAAGACAGCCACCAAGGGCATTATCCCAGCGGAAAGAGCTTCACGCTACAATTCACGTTTGACAAGATCAGTCAACAAAATGGCCTAACCCTGTTTTCTACAAGTTTCCAGAATAAGTTTTTCAAGGATTAAATGACGTGGGAGTTTGCTTGATTTTAGCGCTCGATCTGTTTCGTAAAGATCACGAAATTTTGTTTTGAGTTCATCCAAAGAAAATAAATTACTTTGAAATACATAATCCTTAACGAAAAATGGGTGAACCTTTAGGCCTTGAGCCAGTTCGTGTTCCCCTAAGCGTCTTTGTAGTAGCCCCTTCGCTTTTAGTAACAACCTGAAATGTTTTGTTACCATTGAAAATACCATCAATGGGATCTCGCCATTTCGCATCAGGTTGTTTAAAAGTTTCAACGATCCCCTTCTGTCTTTTTTGCCCAACGAATTGGTGAAATTAAAAACGCTTTTGTGTGATGTGTCAGAGATAACCTTTTCAACATCTTCAACATCGATAATGGGCTTTTTTCCGACATACAAAATTATCTTTTCTATCGCCTGTGATAACTGTCCCAAATCGTTTCCAACTATGTCTGCAAGGTAAATTGCGGCCTGCTGGGAAAAGCGCTTTTGTTTTGTCTGGGCCTCCATATGTATCCACGATGGAAGTTGATTTTCATACAATGGTTTGCATTCAAGGACCGCCGCATTCTTATTTACAACCTGGCCGAATTTTGTCCTACCATCAATTTTTTCTGCAACCAAAACCATAACACTGTTTGGTTCCGGTTTTTTAAGGAAATTAAGAAGCGCTTCAATGTTGCCCTTTTTGATATTTGAAGCATCCTTAACCAGGATAAGCTTTTGTCCTCCAAACATAGATAAAGTGCGGGCCGCATCAACTATTCTGTCAAATGAAGTTTCCTTACCGGAAAACCTATCGAAGCTCATATCCTGGGGTGTCTTTCCCAAAACGGCTTCCTTGATCTTTTCAACTGCGGTATTTAAGAGGTGGTGTTCCGTTCCATAGATAAAATAAACCGGCCTTAATTTCTTTGAACGGAGTTCCTGGTCAAGTTGTTGAATGGTCAATTTCATAAATAAATTTTTTATCTGACAGGATTTACAGGATTATTTTGAACTAAATCCGAAACTGGAAATCCGAATATCGAAACAAATAAGAAATTTAAGGCACGAAATTCGAATTTCTTATTTCGTAGTTGTCCTTCGACTCGCTTACACTCTCTCAGGGTGGTGAGCCTGTCGAACCATTTCGTTTTTCGATATTTTAATTTCGAATTTTGATTCATAATCTAGTTAATCCTGTCGAAAAAATTATTTCACAACAATATTTACCAACTTCTTTGGTACGTAGATTACTTTAACAATATTTTTGCCGTCGGTATGGGACCTTACCTTATTCGAGTCCTGAGCTAATTTCTTAATCTCTTTCTGATCCATATCAACAGGCACATCCAGTTTGTCGCGAAGCTTGCCATTTATCTGAACAACTATAAGCATCAAATCCTCAACGAGGGCGTTTTTGTCATATGATGGCCAACTTGCAGTGACTATTGATTTTTTGTGTCCCGTCAATTTCCACATCTCTTCAGTTATATGCGGAGCAAATGGCGATATTAAAAGTATCAGCGCCTCAATTGCTTCTTTTGTCAAATCCTTGGGCTCTTGCTGTGTGAGGAAGTTAATATACTCCATGATTGCCGAAATGCCTGTGTTGAAGTGATAACGTTCGATATCATCTGTCACACGCTTGATGGTCTTGTGCATCCACTTGTTAAGTTCCTCGGAGTTTTTATCTGCGTGTTTTTTCGTTTCAAGATACCCTTGCACAATGCGCCAAACGCGTCCCAAGAAACGATGCGATCCTTCGACCCCCTGCTCGTTCCATTCAAGATCCTTTGTGGGAGGAGCTGCAAATAAACTGAAAATACGAGTAGTGTCGGCGCCGTATTTTTCGATCATTTCATCAGGGGAAACAACATTGTCCTTGGATTTGCTCATCTTGACGCCGTCTTTAATGACCATTCCAAGTGTCATGAGATTTTTAACGGGTTCCGCAAATTCGAGATACCCCAAATCCCTTAAAATTTTGGTCCAAAAACGGCAATACATCAGGTGACCCACGGCGTGTTCAATTCCTCCGATGTATTGATCCACGGGTAGCCAAAATTTCATCTCTTTGGGGTCAACAGGGCCCTTTTTATAGTGCGGGGATGCGTAGCGTAAGAAATACCAACTGGATTCCACAAAGGTGTCCATTGTGTCCGTTTCGCGTCTTGCGTTCCCCTTACACTTTGGGCACCTACAATTTACGAATTCTTTAACCTTGGTTAGCGGAGAGCCCCCTTCTCCTGTAAATTCGACATCTCGTGGCAATTCTACCGGCAGATCTTTTTCAGGAACGGGAACCGTTCCGCATTTGTCGCAATAAATAATTGGAATCGGTGCACCCCAATACCGCTGTCTGGACACGCACCAATCCTTCAACTTATAGTTTACGGTTGGGCCTCCAACGCCGTGTATTTCAAGGTATTTTGTAATCTCAGCGATTCCTTTAACGTTCTGAAGGTTATTGAATTCGCCGGAATTTACCATAACGCCTTCGCCCTCATATGCTTCTATCATGGTTAGTGGATCTAGTGAAGAATCCAGGGTGTTGCCACTGGATCCCTGTCTCGCGGCAAGGCGGGCTTCGCTTTGCTCAGGATGACATGTTGGTTGAATAACTACTTTGATTGGAAGCTTATGCTTTTTGGCAAATTCAAAATCCCTCTGATCATGACCCGGGACGGCCATGACTGCACCTGTTCCATATTCCATTAAAACGAAGTTGGCTGCAAAGATTGGGACCTTGTCATGGGTGGCTGGATTGATGCAATACGCACCCGTAAAGACGCCCTCTTTTTCGTAGTTCTCCTCCAGGCGATTCATGCGATCGATTTTGGCAGCCTTTTGAATAAAATTAGACATTTCCTTTTCTTTGCCATATTTTTTTGCCAGTTTCATTACCAGTGGATGTTCACAAGCCAGTGACATAAAAGTTACGCCGAAGAGCGTGTCAGGGCGCGTTGTAAATATCTTTAAAGGTTCTTCCTCGCCCTCGATCAGAAATTCGATCCAGGTGCCGTGGCTCTTTCCGATCCACTCCTTTTGCATTACCGTTACACGATCCGGCCACCCCTGAAGCTTATCATCAATATCCGACAACAGTTCTTCGGTATAATCGGTGATCTTTAAATACCACTGTTCCATGGGTCTTTGCTGAACAACAGAAGAACATCTCCAGCAATAGCCCCCCTCAACCTGTTCATTTGCAAGAACGGTTGCGCACTTATCGCACCAATTGATCAAAGAGGCTTTTTTATATGCCAAACCCTTTTCGAAGAGTTTCGTGAAGATCAACTGTTCCCACTTATAATACTCCGGCTCACATGTGGCGATTTCGCGATCCCAATCATAGGAATATCCAAGGGCCTTTAATTGACCGCGCATTGTCTCGATGCACTGCTTTGTCCAATCTGCCGGATGTGCTTTATGTTTGATAGCGGCATTTTCCGCGGGCATTCCAAACGCATCCCACCCTATTGGATGAAGAACGTTGTAACCCTTCATCATGTAATATCGTGCAGGAACGTCCCCTAGACAATAGTTGCGAACGTGTCCCATATGCAGTGCGCCTGACGGATATGGTAGCATTTCAAGGATGTAATACTTTTTCTTATCCTTGAGATGTTTTACTTTGAAGGTTTTCTTCTTTTCCCAAAAATCCTGCCACTTTAATTCTATCGTTTTTGGATCATATGCCCGTATTGTCATAACTTCCCTTTTATTTAAGCTGAGAGAGCTTAGCTGAGGGCTGAGAGTTATTTATTCTCTCAGCTAAGTTCTAAAATCTCTCAGCCATTACATCCATTTTGAAAGCCACATTTCGAAGATCAATAACGTCCAAAGCTTTTTACGCCTATCTACACTACCCCGATAGTGTTCATCAATAAGTTTTTGGACATAATCGACATTGAAAAGGCCCTCTCTTTTTAATTTATCTGGGGCTAATAGGTCAAGGGTCAATTCTTTTAATGGGCCTTTTAGCCATTTGGCTACCGGGATACCAAAGCCTTTTTTGCTTCTTTTAATAATAGTTTTTGGCAGGTAGGGCCTCATAGCCTCTTTGAGGATATATTTGGTCGTTAACCCCTTAATTTTCCATTCATACGGAAGTTTTGAGACAAACTCCACAAGTTCATGATCCAAAAACGGGGCCCTGGCTTCAAGGGAGCACGCCATGGAGGCTCTATCCACCTTTGTTAATAGATCGTTCTGGAGATAGAGTTTCTTGTAAAGATAGAGGGCCTGTAAATCGGTGTTATCCGTTTGTGAGTCTGTGATGTATCTATCTACATCCTCGTATATGTGATCATTAAAAGAGTTGTCGATCAATAAGCTGGCCTGATCAAATTTGTTGAAGGAACCCATCCACGCAAAGTGTCGATGAGGCATAATGATATTTGAACTATTGATAAAGCGTTTAAGTTTGAAATCGAAACTAAAGTTGTCGGTTGAAACCGGTAATTTATTTATCAGCGGTTCAAGAAAATTTTTACGCATACTCTTTGGCAGCAGCTCATAATATTTTATTAATTTTGCTGCCTGAAAGGTTGGATAGCCGGCGAAAAGTTCATCCCCCCCATCCCCTGATAATGCAACCGTTACGTGTTCTTTCGTGAATTGTGAAAGGAGATACGTTGGAATTATGGATGCATCACCAAGTGGTTCATCCAAGAAATCTACAATTTTTGGAACAACATCAAGCATCGTTCCAGGTGTGCAGTATTTTTCTTTATGATTGGTTTTGTATTTTGAGGCCACCAACCTTGCATAAGAAGATTCGTCAAATGATTTTTCATGAAAACCAATTGTGAATGTGTTGATCCTTTCAGGATCCGTATATTTTGACATTAACGCGGTTATGCTTGACGAATCAACACCTCCACTTAAAAAGATACCCAGCGGAACGTCACTCATCAAGCGCCTTTTAACGGAATTGGCAAGCAACTCTAACAGTTCTGCCTTTGCATCGTTAAATGAACCTTTGTAGGAGTTAAAATCTTTTATTGGTATATCCCAATATTTTTTTATAGTGATGGTTCCATTTTTAAATATGAGATATGTGCCGGCTTCGAGTTTTGAAGTATTTTTAAAGATTGTTTTTGGAGATGGGATATATTCATATGCCAGATATTTTGACAAGGCCTCTCTATCAATATCTCTTTTGAAATCTGGATGAACAATAAGGGCCTTCAGCTCTGATCCAAAGATAAGTGAGTTGTTAATTGTGGTATAATATAATGGCTTCTGCCCCATTCTATCCCTAGCCAGGATTAGCTGTCTTTCACGTGCATCCCAAATTGCAATTGCAAACATTCCATTCAGATGGGAGGCAAAATCAATACCATGCTTTTCGTATAAGTGCGGAACAACCTCGGCATCGGAGTTACTTCTAAAACTAATTCCTTTTCCTGAAAGTTTATTCCTTAAGTCCTTGTGATTATAAATTTCACCGTTAACAATTGCTATAATTGATTTGTCATTATTATATACGGGCTGATTGCCATTTTGCACATCGATGATAGCCAATCGCTTGACTGCTAGGCCAACGCCCTCTTCAATGTGAAAACCCTCGGTATCTGGGCCGCGGTGTTGAAGCGAATCGCTCATGGCCCTAATGATTTTTTGATCAATAGGCTTTGATAAATCTTTGTGAATTATGCCGCAAATTCCACACATGATTAATTCGTTGTTTGTTTAACGGTAACGCTACCTGTATCGGTAACGTTTTTCGGTTACGGTTGATGAGACGTCACCGTAACTGACTAACGATACGGGCTGCGTCAACGAACAACGTCATTCTAGGTTTATTTTATCTTTTACCAAATAGATTCGTTTTCCCTGTGACTCATGATAGATACGTATTAAGAGTTCGGCTATTAACCCCATCATGATCGACAGAATGCCTAATATGAAGAGAAAAACGGCTAAGAGTAAAAATGGGTTTCTGTGAGCGAAGGTCCCCGCAATATATTTTTCCAATAGAACTTCTATTCCAGAAAAAATTCCAAGTGCGCAGAATGTCATTCCTATACCACCAAAGAGATAACTGGGTTTGGTTGAAAACGCACTCAGAAATTTTATTGTTATGAGGTCCATGATGACCTTGAATATTCTATTCAGGCCATATTTTGTTTTGCCTCGTGTCCTTGCCCTGTGATTAACCGGCAATTCACCTACCTTTGCCCCTGCCATTGCCGAGTAGATTGGGATGAATCGATGCATTTCACCATAGAGAGAGATGCTGTCAATAAATTCCGCCTTGTAAGCCTTTAATGAGCATCCGTAATCATGCAGATTTACACCGGTTGATTTGGAAATTAATTTATTCGCGATCATGGAAGGAATCCTGCGCGTAAACATTTTATCTTTACGTTTTTTTCGCCAGCCACTGACGATATCGAAACCCTCTTTCAACTTTGTAACCAGGTCCGGAATATCTGTTGGGTCATTTTGATTATCGGCATCGATTGCAACATAGATTTTGCCATTGGCATAATCAAATCCGGCGGACATTGCAGCGGTTTGCCCAAAGTTCCTTGAAAGCTGTACCAATTTTACAGCATTATCCTTTTTTGCCCATTCTTTGATTAGGTCCGGCCCCTTGTCGACACTACCATCATCCACAAAGATAATCTCGTAATTAACCCCCATTTCATGCATAACACTTGTAACTTCTTCGTAAAGTTGCGGAAGATTTTCCTCTTCATTATAAAATGGCGCAATTATTGAGATCTCAAATGGGCGATTATTAGTTTTCGTAAGTTCCATATGCTTCTCCAAAGTGTTTAATTTGCTTATAGAAATTGCAGAGTTAGCACAGGGCCAACAAGGTGTCAATGATCAAGGAAACCTTGACATTATTGAGTTAAATAAGCAAACTCGTCCCGTATGAAAAGAACGACAAAAATATTTTTAGGGATATTATTGCTTTCTGTGATTTTAAGGATTCCTTCTTACATTTATCCCATCCTGGATATTGATGAGTCCCAATTTGCGGTATTTGCCAACACGCTTCTTGATGGGGGATCACCATACATAGACACAGTAGATACGAAACCCCTCTTCGTTTACTACTTTTTCACCGTCATCTTTTGGATATTTGGCAAAAATAACATGATCGCCATTCATTTCTTTACAGCCATTTGGGTCGGTGTGACCGCCCTCTTTTGCTTTAGAATCGGCAAGCATCTATACAATGAGCGATCGGGATTGCTGGCGGCGCTTTTCTATGTGATCTTTACAACCACCTATATACCTAAATTCATTTCAACGAACATTGTAATATTGATGATGTTGCCCCTTACCGTAAGTATTTTTTATTTTCTAAAGTGGGAGGAAGATCATAGTAAAAAATGGCTCCTTTTTTTGAGTGGTATTTTTCTGATGATTGGAGCTCTTTTTAAATATCAGGGAGGGATGAATCTTTTTGTTATAGCATTCTATCTGCTTATTTTTCGTCCCCTGTTCTTACGAAAGACACTCAATAAACCCAAGATTTGGGCATTCTCTATATTTTTCTCAGGTGCTATCGTCATGTATCTTATATATTTATTGCATTTGCACCTGATGGGCGTATTGGATGATTATTATTTTTGGAGCATCAAGGGGAGCATGGCCTACATAGATGCCGGCAAAACCGTCATTGATGTCCTTCGTAAATTCTTTGTCCGCTCCTCCACTTTTATTGTCTCAACTTTTTTAATTTGGTTTTTTGGTGTGCGTGAAATTCTAAGGTTATTCAAGAATATTTTCATTTCAGTCGACAGAACCAAAGAGCAAACAGCCATATATGTGTTGTTTTTCTGGTTTTTGTTCAGCATTTATCCTGTAACGATTGGCGGAAGATATTACGGGCATTATTTTATTCAACTGCTACCAGCTCTTTGCATATTGGCTTCATATCAAGTGGATAGATTTCTAATAAAGCTTCCCGTAATGAAGCCAAAGGCCATGCAATGGGCGTACGTCATGTTTATGCTTGGTATACTGCTTCCCTCTGTTGCCTTCTTTGGTGCGCGAATGATAAAAAATCAAATTTATTCATGGGTCGGTGAGGATAATCCCGATGATTACCGCCCCGTTGCCAGATATATTATGGAAAAAACATCGGTGGATGATCATATCTTTGTCTGGGGATTTGCCACACCCATCTACTTTTACGCTGACAGAAAACCAGCATCCCGTTTTACCTGGTGCGATTGGGTAACCGGGCGGATTGCCGGCTCTAAGTTTTCATCGGATCCAAAGTATACAACCTCAAACTGGGCAACCGAAGGTGCCTGGAGGATGTTGTTTGACGATTTCAACAAAAACAAACCCGTTTATTTTGTGGATACGGCAATTGCCAAACGACATGGATATGAGAATTATTTGATCGAAAAATTTCCCTATCTTCAGGAATATGTTGATCAGCATTACGAATACGAAGCCAATATGGATGGGATGGATATTTATGTGAGAAGATAGAACTTAGAACTTAGTGCTTAGTTTTGTTTGTAGGTATTTTTTTAATGAACCCAATGATTTCTTACTTGTTTTCCACACGATCTCCAAATCGACCCCAAAATAATCATGAATCAATCGATTTCTCATTCCCACTATAGAATGCCATGAAATCGGTGAATCGATTACAATTTTAAGCGGGATATTGCTAGCGGCTTCACCCAGAATTTCCAGCTGTCTAATAACGGCGTCTGTTGTTTTTGAATCTTCCATGAATTTTTTATAATTATAGTCATGGATATATTTTTCTATGGTGTTAATAGCAATTAACATATGATCGAAAAATATTTCAGGACGCTTTTTCATATAAAACCTCGTTATTATTCAGTACGTCCTGCCTTATTAACGGGGATAATGAATTAACGGTTACCACATCCAGTTCGTGCTCGGTCTTGAATAGCTGTTTAAGTTCTTTTTCGATTTCGAATAGTTCAAAAAAAGATATAGGTTTGTCTAGCTTGATCAAAACATCGATATCACTTTTTTTGGTAAAATCCTTGCGCAGTATGGATCCGAAAACAGCAAGAAAATTTATTTTATTTTTTTTGCAAAATTTTGATATTTTTGTAGGGTCGGTTGAAAGACGTTCTTTAATTAATTGGTTTTGATTCCTTGTTTTTTTGATTAGTTTAATATCCAAATCAAGTGCTTCTAGTATCTTTGATAAATTATCTAAATGGATATTTCCCCCATTCAAAAAATTTATAATACTTTGGCGCCTGACACCACTTTGTATTGATAGTTGACGTATGGATATCCCTACTTGGTCGATTGAACCGCGTATTTCATCTCTAATATTCATGTGGGCATTGTACTATAAATAGTACCATATGTCAACATGGTACTAATAATAGATCCACTAACCTTTTTGTGATTGTAATTGCAGTATAGCCGGTAGGAAAACCACAGAGGCGATAAGGCACGTTGTGATCCCTATAACGGCCAGAGTCCCGATTGTTCTTAGCCCACCGTGATTTGTAAAGATAAGCCCAGAAAAACCCGCAATTGTTGTAAGTGATGTCATAAGGATTGCATTTCCGGTGTAGCGCCACACCTTCATGACATTCTTGTACCCCTCTTCCTCGAAGCGATGATAAAAATGCACACCGTAATCTATTCCCAATCCCAAAATGGTTGGTAGTACTATCATATTAAAAAAGTTTAGCTGTCCCCCTGTGACTACCATTGTTCCAAGCATCCAAAGTGTTCCACATAGTAGAGGGATCATGACAATCACGACTTTTTTGGTTTTTTTGAAATCAAGGAAAAGCAGGAATCCCACGCATAAAAATGAAAAAAGAACTGCTCGTCTAGAATCGCGCAACATCATGGCCAAAACATCCGCAAATATAACAGAGCTAGATGCGGCATGGAATATACCTTGATTCGTTGCTATATCACGCACTTCATCGGCAAAGTGAAGGGCATATCTACCATCTGACAGTTCTATTTCCCCTTTCGGAAAGATATATACCAGTTCTTCATTCCCTTCAAACCTATCGGATTCATCGCCAAAAAAGAGCTCTGTTATATTTTTAGGAAGATCCTCAAACTTGACGGGACCTGCAAATGTTGATTCTTTTAAATCATCAAGATGCTCACGTTTTTCCCCCTTTACCAATTTATCAACGACATCATCTTCAAGAAGTGTTCGGATTTCCTTCATTACAGCCATTTTTTCATCCTGATTATTCGGAACGAGAGTATATACCGATCTGAAGGAATCTATTAGGCTATCTGGCTGTTTTTTGAGATCCTCTACGGCCTTGCGAACTGCTTCGGCCTGGTCTTTGCCATTTAAGAGTACAACGGATGGAACCGAACGTCTCTTTGATACCTCATATGATTTTTCCTTTGCTTGCAGGGTGGCTGGGACCTTTATTCTTAGCTCGGTAAAATCATAATTAAAACTTATAAAGTACATAGCGACTAAAGATAAGATGACAAAGACGCCACTCGCTGCAACAATGAGTTTGGGTTTCGGAAAAGCTTTACCCATCAACTTTGAATCGACTTCTTTAAAGATTTCCGTTTTGATTTTATAAATGTGTAGTTTATCAGCCACTGCGAGCATGGCCGGAAGAATAATATAGAAAGCCAAAAGAGTTGTAATAAGTCCCAGGCCTGCAATTAATCCAAATTCAGAGAATCCTTTAAAATCATTAACGATCAATAGAAAAAATACAGTGCACGTTGTCATTCCGGCTGTAAATGATGACCTGCCGGTATATGCCAACATATGGAATATTGCTTCGGATAGATCCCTGCTTCGTTTTCTTTCCTCCACGTATCTTGAAAACATGTGGATTCCGAAATCGATTCCCAATCCAAAAAGTATCGAAAATAGAAATGCCGTTATCATATTTAACTGACCAATGATGTGATAGATTGCACCAAAGTTCCATGAAAGGCCCATGGCAAGTGGAATAAGGATAAAGAAGAGAGCTGACCAGTGCCTGTAATAAACCAATATTAGGAGCACTATTGCTATTGCGGAAATAATACCTGCTCGCGTTAAATCATCGATCGTTGTATAATACTCATCCAGGTACGTTTTAATGCTACCTGTCCATAAAATTTCTACTGTTGGGTCCTTATCCTTGATGTTCCATTCTTCGACGGTGTTTTTAATGTTATTAAAGAAAGTTTTCGAGAAATTCAAGTTTGTTGTTGTCGCCGTTTTAGGATCGATATGCATTAGAAATACAGTTTCGTCATCATTGGTGAAATACTCACTTATTATACCCTCTGAATATTTAGCGCTGTATTTCTTCTTTAATTCTTCAAATGTTTGAGGTTCGTCATCACCCTCATCATCGAAACTTATGTATAACCCCCCTAGCTTTTCCCTTTGGATTCGACGGTCAATCCTGTCTCTGAAGTCTTTAAGATCATCAAAATTTAGATATAGCAACTTATTCTTATTAAAAAAATCATATCCGGGTTTTTTAAACTGAACCATCTTCACATCCGGATGTTTTTCTATATGTGCGGCCAAATCCGGAAGTATTTCTTTTACGGTTTTGGCATCCTCGGTTTTGACAACCAGAATCAGATTCTTAACTTTTTTGAATTTATCGCGGATGACTTCATACCTTTGAACGCTTGGATAGCCCTTTGGTAGAAGTGAAGCAAAATCTGTTTCGATGTTTTTAAATAATTCAATGGAGTATTTTGTGGTAACTGCAGTTAAAGCAATGCCCAAAATAAGTATTACGCAAGAGTATTTGATAAGTATCGCAGTTATCTTTTTGATGATTTTGTGGTACATAGTTTGTGCAGGGTAACAAAATTGACTTGCTTTATCAATGGCTTTCTGTAGTATACATCCTTGATATGAAAAGGTTTTTCTTGATATTGGTGATGTTGCTTATAACGTTGCCGGCCGTGGCCCAAGACTTGAGGATGCTCTTCTGGTATCCGGGAGAGGCCGGGTCGGCTGAAGATGCGCAGCCCGTTTTGGATGCATTTTTCGAATATTTAAGTACAAAATTGAATGATTCAAAGATTACTGGGATCTATGAAAACTCCAGCGAGAGAGGTTTGCGTTACGTACAAACACAAAAGCCCGCACTCATTCTTGCAAGCCATGCTGCCTATATACAAAGTAACCATGTTTTCAATGGAGGGGAAAATTATCTAACGACACTCCCCTATCCAAAACGAAAAGCTGTGGAGATTTTTTATCTTGTCTCGCTAGAGAAGGAAATTGGGCCGAATTCCGTTGTTTATACAAGCCAGCCGATGACATGGGACTATCTGGTTAAAGAGTTTGATTGGAATCTTCCCAAGTCAGTAAATATAATCACTACCCCAAATTTATTCACAAAATTAAAGTTCATCGGCCAGGGTAAGGAAAAGGCTTTTGCGATTTTGACGCCCATTGAACGGTATGCATTAAAGAATCTAAAGATGGATTGGGCAAAGAAAATTGATATTGTATTGGCCTCGAAAGAAATACCCGCCCCTAAGATTAGGACCTTTTCCGCCGTTCCACCTGAATTGCGAGATGTATTGATCAAAATGTCGAAGGATAAGGAAGGAAAAGAAATACTTCATGAACTTAGGTTGGCTGGATTTGGTGAGATCAAGAAATAAAGATTCTGGTTCTTTATTCTTTGTCATCCCTGCGAAGGCGGGGATCCAGTCTTTTCAATAAGTTATATATTCTGGATCCCCGCTTTCGCGAGGATGACAAAACTATTATGCTTAATTATGAAGGGGGTGAGGTAGATTAATTGTTCAGATTTAGTTCGGTTACTTTGCCAAATTCTGTTAACCTGTCTTTGAATTTTACGCTATCTCCCACAAAAACATAGACTAGATTATCCGGATGAATATACTTTTTCGCAACTTCATTTACAGTTTTAACATCCAGGTCAATTACGGCCTTAAGCATCTGATCAATATAGTCTTCAGGATATCCAAGGTAATCAATAGTCGCGCGCATATCGACGACGCTTTCGCTATCGCGATAGTTCATTACTAGGCTATTGATGAAAGACTCTTTTACAATTTTTAGCTCTTTCTTAGTAATACCCTCAGTCAATATCTTTTCTAACTCTTTTTTTACAAGGGTTGCAGCGTCAATTACCTGATCAGAATTTGTATTGAAAACAATTTTAAATAGCCCAAGTTCCTCATTTCTATCTATTATGCTACCAACCGAATAAGCCAAACCAGCCTCCCTTCTAACCTTCGTCATGAGACGGCTCCAAAAACCTGAACCCCCCAAAATGTTATTAAAAACCATTAGGGTGAATTTGTCGGGGTTGTGTCGGTTGATTCCAATGTGGCCGACGTTAACGGTAGTTTGGCTCATCTTTCTTTTGTTAACAAAGAAAACATTTGGGTTCCTTTGAGGTTCTTCTGTTTTAAGATCTGGTAGTGGCGCGTTGGTTTCTTTATAGGATTGCGTTAGAACTGCGATCTTATTTGCGATAAGCTCCGCATCGAAATCCCCCGATATTGCAATAATCATCCTGTTGGGGTAAAAAAACCTTTTATGAAACTCAACAAGTTCTTTTCTAGTGATGGACATTATTGATTTAGCGCTTGGTCTTCTTCCCCATGGACTGGCTGCGCCGTAGAGCATTTCCCTAAATTTGTACGAGGCAATATTGGATGGCTTATCATTGTCTCTCTTTAATTCATCAATATATTTCTCCTTTGAGATATCAATTTTGTCCTGGGAGAAACGTGGTTCAAATAGAATTTCTGTTAAGATTTTTAGCGCCTCATCAAGATGTTTAGTAAGCGTTTTTAGCGAGACATCTCCCTTATCACGGCTAATGCCACTTCCTATATTGATTGCCAAGAAATCCAGTTTTTCGTCAAGTTCTTCGGCCGTGTAGTTTTTTGTTCCGCCGGTTCTTAACAGGTTGCCGGCTAATGCAGCTGTGCCAAGCTGATCCTTTGGGTCGTATATCGAACCGGTCCTTATGGTTACATCAATGTTTATGATCGGAAGGCTTTTATCCTCCAACAAAAAAAGTTTCAGACCATTAGCTAGTATCCTTTTTTCTACCTTTGGAAGTGTAAAGGATGGTGTAGAAACATCTTCATATTTTTCAAATGCCTTAGATTTGCATCCCTGAATAAATACAAATAAGAACAATGTAATTATTATGTAACTTATTTTTTTAACTGCCATACTACTGTCCTGTTAGATGAAATCATATATTTATTTACAACTCTTTTTATATCCTCTGGTGTTATTTGTTCATAAATCTTTTGTTTTGTAATCAGGTATTTCCAGTCACCAACGAGAGTATGATATGTTACAAGTGTTTCCGCAAGATCCTCATTAGATTCAATTGCA
This sequence comes from uncultured Pseudomonadota bacterium, assembly GCA_964536295.1. Classification (GTDB taxonomy): domain Bacteria; phylum UBA10199; class UBA10199; order CAZHVX01; family CAZHVX01; genus CAZHVX01. The sequence goes on along the minus strand of CAZHVX010000001.1, from coordinate 5,719 downwards.
AAATAGAAGTTTGCCAGTATGTTATTTAGGGCCTTTTGAAGCTCATTTTTACTTACTAAGCTTGAGCCGAGTTTTTCTATTTCGTCATAAATAGTTTTTTCAATTCTTTCAGGCGATTTTGATTCGTAAGGTATAACCATTAAAACCATCAAATTGTCTGCTCGATTTCCAGGATGAGATGGATCGCAGTAAAAATTACTGGCGATTTTTTCTTCTTCTACAAGACGTTTATGTAGACGTGAAGATCTTCCATCACAAAGTATATAATAGATAATATCAAAAACGTAATCGTCTGGGTGCGGAAGATTTGGTTTATGGTAACCTATTAAAAGCCTCGGTTCGGCATCATACTTAATGGTGGCGCGCCTTTCCGCTGTTTGCTTAGGTTCCACTGGCAGATCTTCTTTGATAGTAGCTGCGGCAGTATATTTTCCGAAATGCTTTTTTAGAATTTTTTTCGTTTTGTCTATGTCGATATTTCCTACTATCGCACCTACCATATTGCTAGGGACATAATATTCATTATGAAGTTTTTCTACATCCTCCATCGTATATGTGCCGATAGACTTTTTCGTTCCCCCGGGGAGATGAGAAAATGGACTTTTTTCAAAGGCTAAATTATAAAACTTTTCAAATGTAACACCCCATGGACTGGTATCTATTCGTAGGCGTCTTTCTTCCAGGACCACATCCCTTTCCACGTAGAATTCCCTCGTAACGGAATTAAAAAGCATTTCGGACATTATGTATGCCCAAAGCTCCAGCTTGTGGCCAGGCATCTCTATAAAGTACCTTGTATAATCATAACTCGTTACGGCATTGCTACCAACGGCACCATTTCGATCCATAATAAGATCAAGCTCGGAGAACACCAATGGTTTATGCCTTTTTTGCAGTTCAGTTAGCTCCTGCTGTAGCTTTGCCATTAGTTCCTTGTCTGGGGTTGCCTTCTGGTTTTCAAGTGTAAGCTTGCCACCAACTTCACGTATTTTCTTTAATATTGGTTCTTCCTTTGCAAAATCGTGTGTGCCTATCTGGTTTGTGCCCTTGAAGGCCATATGCTCAAGCATGTGAGATAAGCCGCTCTTGCCCTTCGGATCATCCAGTGCACCGACCTTTACTGAGACGGTTCCGGCTAATGACGGTATCCCTGGTCGATCTAACAATAGCCATAACATACCATTCGGGAGCCTGTATTCTACGACATCATTTTCTAAATCCTGTGCAATCACTGGTTTTGCAATGAGTGTCAGGAGGAAAACCAGTATTGGCAATAGAAAGCGCGCCCTTGTGAATATGTAACTAGTTGTAAACATTGAAGGTTTCCCAATTTTTTCTTGACGAATGTTTTAAAATGTTATTAAGTTTACTAAAATTATATAAAGTTAAGTAACAGTAATTTTTATTAAATAATATCAATATGTTTATCCATAATTTTTTATACATAGCTAGTTTAATACGTTCTTTAAGGGAGTGGTGGAAAATACTGTTTTTTCAAAAATTGTCATCCCTGCGAAGGCAGGGATCCAGTAATTTCAATAAGTTCTGGATCCCTGCCTTCGCAGGGATGACATCGAAAGGCATTTTCCACCACTCCCTTTAAAGGGAATCCTTAGTTTTAAGCAAGTTAGATTAAATTGTTTAAAGTTACTTATCACAATTTAACCTCTTTGTATATAATATCCATGGAGGGGGAGTTAACATGGATCCATATTTTAGAAGCCTTGTAATGGAAGTCATCGACGACCACGTAGATAGTGAAAACTTTAACCGGTTGCTAATTGAAACCGGTGTGTCACTAGAGGGTGAGCAGTGGGATATTGCAAACCACATCAAAATTCGTGAAGAAGAGATGATGTCTTCCCTTGGAAGAAACCGAGATACTGTTCACTAAATTCTTGATGTGTGCCAATAGCCCAAAATTTTGTAAACCAATTTTGCTGCTGTGAAGTCGCATGTTGGGAAGTCTTTTAATGGTGCCAGCTCTACGACATCTGCCCCCACTACCTTTTGTGAATTAATTAATTTTTTCAAAAAACGGATTGTTGTGTACCAATCAAAACCACCAGGTTCAGGTGTGCCTGTTGCAGGCATAATTGATGGATCCAAAAAATCCAGATCAAAGGTTATGTAAACGGGGCCATTTATCTTTGATATTGCAGCATCCATCCACTTATCACACCCCGCCATTTGATACGCAAAAAAAGTATTAAGTTTACGTTCTTTTATCAGTTTAGATTCTTCAATGTCGGAGGCGCGGATGCCTAACTGTATGATGTTGCAATCGTCAACGATTCTTCTCATTATACATGCGTGGCTGTACTTGGTTCCTTCATATGAATCACGCAGATCTGAATGTGCATCGAATTGGACAACATTTAGATTTGGATATTTTTTTAGCAACGCCCTGATTGCACCCGTAGAGATCGAATGTTCTCCACCAAGCATAAGAGGAAATTTATTATCATTTATTACGCGCCCTACAACCTCTTGAATTTTATTGAGGGCATCCTCCCCCTCTGTTTTTCCAAAATCTATCGGCTTTAGTGTGTGGATCCCCATCTTGTAGGATTCAATATCCAACTCTTCGTCGTAGGACTCCATATTTTGTGAAGCTTGTATAATAGCTCTGGGGCCATTGCCTGTGCCCTGACCATAGCTGGTGGTCTTTTCGTATGGAGCAGGGATGATTACGGCGCTGGAACCATTATAGCTGGAATGTTTTTCTTCGATATTACAGAAATTATCATTGAGGATAGTGTTCATTTTTTATCCCAGCTTTGCAATTAAAATAAAATTTTTTTCGACAGGATTTACAAGATTACTTAGTGGTCTGTTTTTATCAAAGCCTTATTAAAAATCCTGTTAATCCAGTCAAAGTAAGAACAAAACGCTGTGATTCTGCCGCGATAAAGTTTACGGTACAAATATGGCGCCCGCTAATACTGTAGTCCAAAGGCCGTTTTTGTTTCCAACCGCTGATTTTGACGTATTTCTTGTTAAAACGATATCATCACTAATTTTCCAGATCTCTTTTCTTTCGTTCCATGATTTGTCTGGGTCAAACGGAACGCCGACAATGGTTGCCAGCATCTCTGCTGCCAGATCCTCTGCATAGTCTCCGGCGTGTTTTTCGGTTTGGCCATAACCATGATGTTCGGAGAGATACCCATGCTGATCCCTGTTTTTTGGAATGGCTATTCCAACGGAGGCAGATATTAACCTGTGTGGTTCATTTGTGGCAACATCGGAAAGAACACAATGAATAATCATTCCCGGATCTAATTCCGCTAAGCCTTTTATCGGAGTAAGGATTTTACAATGAGGAGGAAAAATGCTTGATACTCTAACAAGATTAAATTGGGCGATCCCTGCGTTACGAAGTGCTCCTTCAAAGCTTTGTAATTTTTCTTTGTGTGTTCCGACACCTTTTACAAGAAAACATTTTGTGGGTACATATGCTGTCATTTCCCCCTCCTATGAATTAAAGAGTTAAAAGAGATAAACGCTTTTAGCATAGAGATTAAAGTGTCACAAGAAAAAAAATACCCCAGGCCACATTATTTGCGGATTGGAGTTGATCGTAAAATACACCCTTCGACGCGCCCTTTGGGCCTGCTTAGAATGTAATGTCTCAGAGTTCTCAGCGTAGTACACAATGTCTCTGTGCCTTCAGTGTACAAAAAAAGCCCGAGAGGGTTGGGCTCTCGGGCTTCTAAGTCTGCTTTACAAAGCGTACTTACTTATTTTTTCTTTTTTCTTTTCACTGTTTTCTTAACAATTTTTTTCTTCGCTGTTTTTTTCTTCGCAACTTTTTTCTTCACAACTTTTTTTGCTGTTTTTTTCTTCGCAACTTTTTTCTTCACAACTTTCTTCGTTGCGGCTTTTTTCTTTCTCTTTGCCATCTTCCCCTCCTTTTTAAAAAGGTTAAATATTAATTTTTCCAACCAAGTTATCCGAATTATAAGAGAATCATTGATGAATTGTCAAATACTTTTTGATAATTTATATATAATTAATATTAACATTATTGCGACGCTTTCCAAAATAAAACTTAATTTTCTGACATGATTAACAGGATTTTTTTAAGAGGAAAATTTAATCCAGTTAATCCTGTCAAAAAAAATATCATTTGTTTTTCAAAATGCGCAACGCAGCGCATGCTGCACCAAAACCGTTGTTGATATTCACCACAGTGATTCCTTCCGAACAACTATTTAACATTGCGAACAGCGGTGTGAACCCCGAAAGGTTCGTACCGTAACCAATACTTGTCGGCACCGCGATGATTGGCATGGGGGTCAACCCCCCCATAACACTTGGAAGTGCCCCCTCCATTCCGGCAACAATAATCGACACATCGCATGATTTGATATCTTCAATGCAATTAAAAACCCTATGGATCCCCGCGACCCCCACATCATAAAATGTATTAGCCTCAATGCCGAAAAACTTTGCGGTTAACCTGGCTTCTTCGGCAATTGGGATATCAGATGTTCCGGCACATATTATAGCCAGCTTCTTGTTGATCGGTTCGCAAGGGGTTGTGACAAGAGAAAATGTTTTGGATGCAAGATCATATGACGAAGCAGAATATTTTTGTGATAAAATCTCACCTATTTCGGGTTTGATGTGTGTTCCAAGTATGTTTTTATTTATTGAATTCAACGCCTCTACAATTTTAATTATTTGTTCGTTACTCTTCCCTGCCCCATATATTACCTCACTTAGATCGTTACGTAAAGGTCTGTGGAGATCGAGTTTTGCGAAATCAAGATCAATCATGAGAGAATTTTTCAATTCGCTGCAAACATCCTCAGGTGATCTTTGATTACTTTGAATCTGTTTCAATAGTTCAAGTAGTTTTTTTTGATCCAAAACAACCTCCTAGGGTTTTTAGTCGATCATTAAGCTCTTCAACGGAATAAACCACAAAGTCGGCTCCGGCAGCCATAAGTTCTGTATCGTTACCATATCCGTAGGTGACCCCTATCGTTGTAAGTCCGTTCTTTTTTCCAGCTATAATATCGGACTCCCGGTCTCCCACCATTACGCCATCGTTTATACCCTCTTTGCTTTTAAGATAAGCAACAAGCTCGGTTTTGTCTGACCTGGTTCCGTCATTTTCGCTTCCGTATATTCCCTTAAAGTAATGGTCAAGTTTCATGTGCTGAAGGATTTTTTTGCACGCCGGCCACGGTTTTAAGCTGGCTATGAAGAGATTTTTATGCGCGTTTTCTTTGAATAGTCTACCGAAGCCAGTATATAATTCATTTTCAGCGATTCCCTCGTTATCAAATCGTTTACGATAAAGTTCGACCAACTCCCACATTTCCTCATCGGATATGTTACCAACTAGCTTTGGGAAGACATCATATAATGTATATCCAATGTGGGTTAGCAGCTCATCTGAGGTGTATTCTTTATACCCTTTTTGGGACAATGCATAATTAATGCATCTTGTAATCGATTTGGTAGGTTCGATAACAGTTCCATCCAGATCGAATATGATTCCAAATCTTTTATTCATAGGCTCCGGATAACATCATACAGGGCCCCGGTCAAATACAAAACACTACATGTAAGGGGTCCCCTTATATGTACCGTTTAAAATTATTGTGCTTGTATGATATATGATCTATATTTACAAAAATCGATAGTGCTAAAAGTTGTCATGAAAAAACGAAACACCTGCCCGCCATCATATTTCTTTTAGGAT